>NZ_CALMGQ010000061.1 GCF_937863595.1 uncultured Cytophaga sp. | reverse complement strand
AAGGCCAAAATGTATATTTCTGAAGATTCCAGACCAGTTAAAAAGTGAGAAACATAATTTCCCTAATTGGTGTTTGACTGCAGCCAAATGCGAATTAGGGAAAGTAGCTATATTAGTATCAAATTTTAACATTTAACAGACACGCACATCGTTGTTCGTTTTACAGGCTTGTTTGATACGGTATCTTCGTATGGACTTTGTTTTAAAAAAGAAAAAGATACCGAAATCTTTGGCTTGGATGCCGTAACTATGTCAAGAAATACCTTACACTTGGCTTCTGCCGACGAGCACAGACATTTTTTCCCCTTGGTGAATATTAAAAGTACGGGGTTTAATGAAAAAACATTTCCGGGTGTACACAGCGACATTGGCGGTTCGTATGTGGAAGGGGCAGACGAAATAAAAAATGGCGTAGCTATATCTACAGAAGCGTATGTGCGCAAAAGATATCAAAAAGTAGTGACGGAGGGTTGGTATACAAAAGATCAATTAACAATTGTACGGCCAACATTTTTACAACAGAAACAGGCAGAGCTATATCCAAACTATAAAAAAGTATTCTTAGATCACACGATAGAAGTGATTCAAGAACATGTGATACGTTTGCGTGGTGAAAAAAAATGCATTTCTGTTGCCTACAGTTATATTCCCTTACATATTATGTGTGATTATGCCATGCAACCAGGCATCTATGTTAAATTTAGAGACGCAGATTTGAAAGATAAATATAATATTAATGGTCATACTGATTTAATCGAAGTTCAGGAACGTTTGCACAATGTTGTTTTTAATAATGCTCCTGAACTGATTTTTTACTCTCGCTCTGTTTTAGAAGATCAAATAGAAGATTTTCGTCCAGGTGGTAGACGTAATATGTATCAGGAAGAAGATTTGGGTTCAGATGAGGACGAAGTTCCGCTACATCCGAATTGGGGCAAAGCCATGGTCATTGAGCCTTTCGTTACAGATGAGGTTTTAATCCAAAAAATAAAAGACCACAATACCATATTGATGTTGCGCGGTAAATACTTACACCGGTCGGCTGATTGGTTTGAACTGGGCTTTAATCCTACCCAGAGTGGAAATCGAAAAATTTATGAAGGCTAATTTAATATTAAATGATAATGACACCTATTCATTCACTTTGCTTGCTTGTAACGTTGGTTGCTTGTACTCAAAAAGAAATTACAAACGAAAACAATAAATCAACTACTATGAATCAAACATTAGAATGGGCACCTGGAGTATGTGCTCCAGAATTGTATCCGGTAGAAGTGTACCGAGGCGATTTTTATACCGAAACGGATTGGCTGTCGATACCTAATGGAGGTATCGTTGAAGCGGGCTGGGGGGATAACGGCATGAATATGGATCGGGGAGGAATTATTCCAGATAGCTTTTCCATTACATATTTTGCCTACATGGAAAATAAATTTTATACGGGTAAATTTGCATTACCCAAACAGAATATTGAGAAATTATTTAGAGAAGGAGTAATTGATTATGGAACAAAAAAATATGAAACGTATTATGCGATGATAGTAGGTATGGCACCGGGTGGTGTTCTTGTTGTTTGGATGCAGACATATGACAAACAGGTAGAGATTGGTCGATATCAGGCAAGTGAAATGGATCTGGATTGGGAAATTTTTAATCCACGAATCCGTGTAGAAAATAAAAACGAATACGTTTCTGGAGTAGTTTCACGAAGAACGGCTGCTGTATCCAACTTCAAAAAAAATGGATTAATGCTTGGCTTATGGGATACCTATAGAATTAAATATAACTGGCGGCCAGTCTTTGAATTTCCTAAAGGCAGTAAAGTAGACCATATTGACATGAAAATGTATAATGGAGAACAGGAATTATTGTGGGGAGATGCTTTAACGGCAAATGCTATTGTACCCAGAGCCATAACATGGAGAACGAATATGTTATTTTTTGATGAAACAGGTCAGGATTTTGGCGCAGATATTGATTTTGATGAAACGGAACTTTTCGAAGCTTACAAACAGATCTTTCGCAACGATAAAGCTCAAGATGGAGAACTTGTGTTCAAATACAATGACAACCGTTCGAGCCTGATCATTCTTCTCCGCAACAAAACAGAAGAGATTGAATTGAGAAAATGTAAAATAAGTATTTTCAAACGGACAAAGTGAGACATATAGTTTTCTATTTTATGATTTCATCATTAGTAAATTTTATTGTGTTAGGTTGCACATTTAAAACAGAAACGCATACCCTGCAGTTACAGAATGGTGAACAATTAGAATACGCATCGGGCATCTGTGCTCCAGAATTATATCCTGTAAGAGTACATAAAGGGGATTTTTATACGGCAGACGACTGGCTTCCTATCCCTAAGGGAGGTATTGTAGAGGATGGTTGGGGAGATAACGGCATGAATATGGGTAGAAGCGGTATTATTCCATCTGGTTTTAGGATTACATACTTTTCCTTTATGGAGAATAAATTTTATAAAGGAGATTTTGCTTTGCCAGTAGATCGGATCAGAAGTTTATTCAAGGAGGGAATGATTGGTTATAGAAGTAAACGCTACTCAACCTATGATGCTATGATCGTAGGAATGGCTTCTGGAGGGGTTTTGGTAGTCTGGATGCAGGGAGTAGATAAGCAGGTTGAGATTGGTAGGTATCAGGCTACAGAAACGGATGTAGACTGGAAAATTTTTAATGGACCCAATGGAAGCAATAGAGAAAAGTATGTAAATGCTACAATTAACGACTCGCCAGAAGCAAAAGCTAACTTCCAAAAGAATGGATTGATGTTGGGCTTATGGGATACGTATAGAGTTAAATATTCGTGGCGTCCGAAGTTTGAGTTTCCTGAAGGCTGTATTGCTGAAACAATTCGATTAAAAATGTTTAATGGAGAATACGAATTAGTATGGGGAGATTCATTGATTAAAAATTCATTTGAAAAACGCGCAATAACCTATAAAGCACATACTCTTTGGATAGATGAGACAGGCCAGAATTATGGGGCGCATATTGACTTCGACGAAGCAGAAATTTTTGAAGCATATAATCTTATTTATAGAGATGATAAAGAACAAAACGCAGAGTTGGTTATTAAATACAACGATACACGTTCCTCTTTAGAAATTTATTTACGCAGTAAATCGGAAGAGATTGAACTAGAAAAATGCAAAGTGAAAATTTATAAACGCACTAAGTGAGAAAACTGCTACAATATTGGTTCTATGTAATTTTATAGTGAAAAGCAAAAATTACATAGAACCAATTTGTTTATATCACTTCCTGCAACGCTAAATCTATATACTTAATCATTCGTTAAGCGTACCCAGTAGAGGTCATAATACATTGTTATTTATTTATGACGTTGTTTTCAACAATGCTCCCGAACTTAAATTTTACGAACGGCATGAATTGATCCATGCAATGGAAATGCTGCGACCAGGCGGCCCAGATTTTAGTTTCTATCATAAAAATACAGACTGGACAGAAGATGAAATCCCCATTGAACCACATTCGGGCGAGCCCATACAAATTGAATCGTATGTGAACGATACAGATTTAATTCGCAAAATTGAAGATCACAATACAATACTCATGCTACGCAATACATACTTGCATTGGTCGGCGGATTGGTTTGAATTGAGATTTAATCCTACCCAGAGTGGCAATCGAAAAATTTATGAAGGCTAATTTAATATTAAATGATAATGACATCTATTCATTCACTTTGGTTGCTTGTAACGTTGGTTGCTTGTACTCAAAAAGAAATTACAAACGAAAACAATAAATCAACTACTATGAATCAAACATTAGAATGAGCGGCAGGTGTATGTGCACCACAACTTTATCCAATAGAAGTTTATCGAGGAGATTTTTATACGAAAGATGATTGGGAGCCTATTCCCAATGGAGGTATTGTAGAGGATGGTTGGGGAGATAACGGAATGAATATGGGTAGAAGCGGTATTATTCCATCTGGTTTTAGGATTACATACTTTTCCTTTATGGAGAATAAATTTTATACGGGTGATTTTGCTTTACCTGCAGATCGCATAAAGGATTTATTTAAGGAAGGAATGATTGGATATAGAAGTCAACGTTTTACTACCTATGATGCCATGATTGTGGGTATGGCACCATAGGTAGTATTAGTCGTTTGGATGCAGAGCGTGGATAAGCAAGTTGAGATTGGTAGGTATCAGGCAATAGACGTCTAGCAACTCGTAACTAGCAACTAGTACCTATCACGGTACTGGATCATACCCATGCCCACCCCATGGGTTACAACTACAAATGCGTTTTGTTCCCAACCACAATCCTTTTAATGGTCCGTACTTGTCAATTGCTTGAATACAATATTCCGAGCATGTAGGAGTGTAGCGGCATGCACCAGGTAATAATGGAGAAATGCTGTATTGATAAATCTTCACAGGTAGTATGAATACTTGTTTTATAACTCCTGTGAAGATTTTTTTACTATCCATCAACTTTCAAATTTAAAGAAGATTATTGCTGTGGATTCTTTTTCAATCTAAATGCACGGATCAAAACAAATATGCCAGCAAGTACTAAAGGAATACTTAATATTTGTCCCATGTTCCATTGCATACCATCTTCAAACTGAGATTGGTTTTCTTTGAAAATTTCGTAGAAAAAACGTAAAGAGAATAAGATTACTACGAATAAGCCAAACAATAATCCTTCGGGAGTATCTTTGCCATATTTTCTATAGATGCCATATAACAATACAAATAATAACAAGGAGGATATGGCTTCAAAAAGTTGTGCTGGATAACGTGGTATACCGTATACGAGCATGTCAATTTCTTGAGTTTGATCATCAAGAATTCGTGATCCTAAAAATAAATTTTTATCGACAGGTAATGCTATGTGTTCTTGATAATCTGGAGCATTGTAAATGCTATTCCATATTGCAGTGTTTACAAAGGCTTCAGCAGAATCGATGCGTTTAGTCACTAAAGTCATTTTTAGTTCTGTAACTGGGTAACCAAAATTTACAGAATCTTTACCAAGCTCAGAGAAATGTACGTCTTTGATTGTTTTCTTACCAAATGTACTTTGTAGGTGCTCTTGCATCGGATGCACAAAAACAAATGACGTAACAGATGCGGCAGGCTTTCCTACAATTTCAGAGTTCATCAAGTTGCCCATGCGTATACATGCACCAGCTAATGCAACAACAATTACAACACGATCCAATACATATAAAAACCGTTGATCTTTATATTTTCTTGAATACAACCAAATGGCAAAGATGATACCGAATGCAGCACCATGACTCGCTAATCCTCTAAATCCAGTAAACTTAAATGTAGGTTCAAATTCAACCGGTAAGAAGATTTCTAAAATATGGTGTTGAAAATAAGCCCAATCGTAAAAAATACAATGTCCTAGACGCGCACCAATCAAGGTTGCTAAAAACATGTAGATGGCTAATTTTTCCACGTCTGCTTCCGTTCTACCTTCAGAAGTATATATTGAAGTGATTACTTTAAAACCCAAAAAGAAACCAGCTGCAAATAATATGCTATACCAGTGTAATTCAAAATTTCCTATTTCTGCAATATAGGGCGCAACGTTCCAGATAATGTAATTCAGCATAATTCTAATCTATTAATAATCGTATACAAAGTACGAAAAATTTATCACGATTAAAGGATTAAAAATCTATAATAGGATCTTGATTTGCTACAAATTAAAATTACCCTTGAAATACGCATCGAAGTATTTAACCCTGTACAACAACGTTTTGAGAATCAAGTATTTTATCTTGACCAAATCAATTTTATCGATTCTATTTTATTAAAAAACAGCTAATTTTGATCGGTTTTGTGTTAATATAAAAAAAATGGGTTTTAGTTGTCTCATGCCTCGTACCTAACACCTAACACCTAACACCTAACAACTAACAACTATTCCTTTGCGCAGGCACGCTTCAAACGATCGTTGATTGCTCTTCCTAAGCCTGTGTTGGGTGCAAGTTCTGTAATAATAATATCTGCATCGTAGGTGTCTAGTTCACGCATGGCAGCAAATAAGTGTTGTGCAGCTTCCGTTGTATCTCCTGTTGGAGTAAGTATATAATTTTTAGCAACCGATGGATATGCTTTTTGAAACGACAAAACGGCTATTTTTTTACCCGTATGTTCTGATATCAATGCATCAATGTTGCCTAATATCATCGTAATTTTAGGTGCATAATGGCTTTTAAGCATGCCAGGTGCTGCTGGGTTGGAAGAACTTACTGTTTGAACATTTACTGGACCTATGATATGCTCTATCGCTTCTATAGATAAACCGCCAACCCGCATTACGGTTGCAATACCATTTTCCCAACCAACAATCGTAGACTCTACACCAACCTCACATGGTCCGCCATCTAAAATATATTCAATATCCTTTCCCAACTGGTCAGCTACGTGTTGCGCGGTAGTTGGTGAAATGTAGCCAAATGGATTTGCGCTGGGAGCAGCCAGTGGGTAGCTAAGTGATTTTAATAATTCAAGGGTAAGCGGATGATTGGGGATGCGCACGGCTACACGTTCCAATCCGCTCGTTACAAGATCAGGAATGCTATTTTTTTTCGGTAATAATAAGGTTAAGGGGCCAGGCCAAAAGGCACGGGCTAAAAGTAATGCTTGTTCGGGTATTTCAGTTACAAATTCTTTTAATGCTTCAATGGAATGTGTATGTACAATTAGTGGATCGAAGGAAGGTCTTTTTTTAACTTCAAAAATTCGAGAAACAGCTTTGACATCAAATGCATTTCCTGCCAATCCATAAACTGTTTCAGTTGGTATCCCAATAACATGATTTGCATCAAGTATTTTTTTTGCTTGTGTAATATCTTTCCCAATTGTTGATGTTTTATTCATGTTACATTATCTATTGTTAATTCATCCTTAGATTCAATTAATAAA
>NZ_CALMGQ010000060.1 GCF_937863595.1 uncultured Cytophaga sp. | reverse complement strand
ATGCTTTTGCTGTATTCACTGCATCTTGCCCAGTCATAGCATCCACTACAAACAATGTTTCAGAAGGCTGGATGGCTTTCTTCACTGCTGCAATTTCATTCATCATATTTTCGTCAATCGCTAAGCGACCGGCGGTATCTATGATAACAACTTTTTTATTATTTTTCTTCGCGTATGCAATTGCATTTTTTGCAATCTCAACCGGATTTTTGTTTTCTGGTTCCGTGAAAACTTCAACTCCAACCTGCTCGCCTAGTACTTTCAATTGTTCAATGGCAGCAGGGCGGTACACATCACATGCAGCAAGCAAAACATTTGTATTTTGCTTTTTAATATATGCGGCAAGCTTACCAGAAAATGTAGTTTTACCCGAACCTTGTAAACCAGCGATCAAAATAACAGCAGGATCGCCTTTAAGATTGATATCTTGCTTTTCTCCACCCATGAGCTTTGTAAGCTCTTCATGGGTAATTTTCACGAGTAATTGTCCTGGAGAAACAGAAATTAGTACTTCTCTACCAAGTGCAATTTCTTTAATATCGTCGGTAACAGTTTTTGCAACTTTATAGTTAACATCCGCATCAATTAAGGCTTTCCTAATTTCCTTAGCTGTTGTTGCAACGTTAATTTCTGTAATTCTACCCTGACCTTTTAGGGTTTTAAATGCTTTATCGAGTTTCTGACTTAAATTATCAAACATAGTATTATTAGAATTGGCTACTAATTTACAAAAAAAAGGTGTGCGCTCCTATAATGTGATTCTTGAATTTGATTATGGTATACAGATCGTTAAATTTACCAATTAAATATACGATGCAGAAATTAATTTTCTTTTATCTGAACTAAAGTAAAAAGCATTGAAACGACTACATTTACGTAGAATTCAATGTAAGCCAAAAAGTATTTTCTTAAAGCTTATTTCAAAAGAGAAAAACGTACAATCCAATCATAAAATACATTTAAATAAAGGAGAATCAATAAATGATTAAAAAGGTAATAAAAAAGGTGGCTTTGTCAATAAGCAACTCATTTTCAAAACTTAATAAGCATAATAATAAAACGACCTTATTGGCAATGGGTTCAATGTTGTCTAAACAGCAATATTCTTTGCTTTCTAATAATATTAATGATTATGAATTTAAAATATTCAGTCAATTTGGTGATGATGGAATTATTCAATTTTTAATTAAAAATATTGAAATTAAGAATGAGATTTTTATAGAATTTGGTGTTGAAGATTACATGGAATCAAATACACGGTTCTTGATGATGAACAACAATTGGACAGGTTTTGTCATGGATGGCTCCGAAGAAGCGATGAATAGTCTTAAAAATCAAAACTGGTATTGGCAATACTGTTTAACGCATAAAGCTGTTTTTATTGATCAGGATAATATCAATGGTTTGTTAGCGAGCACAGGGTTTTCAAACATTGGTTTATTAAGTATCGACATTGACGGAAATGATTACCACATATTTAAGAAAATTGATTTATCTAAATTAAATCCGTCAATAATTATTGCGGAATACAATAGTATTTTTGGAAAAACAAGACAGATCACTGTTCCTTACAATAAAAGTTTTGTTCGAACACAAGCACATTATAGCAATTTGTATTTTGGCGCGTCCTTACCAGCACTAAACCATGCAGCAATAGAAAAAGGATATGCTCTAATAGGTTGTAACAAAGCGGGAAACAATGCCTATTTTATCAGAAAGGATTTATTAAACGATAAAGTGAAAGAATTGCCACTAGAAAAGGCATTTATAGAAAGTAAATTTAGAGAAAGTCGCAGTAAAGATTATAAACTATCTTATATAGCAGGAGAAGAAAGACTTGAGCTAATTAAGGGGCTTGACGTATTAAATGTAGAAACCAATCAACTTGAAAAATTATAGCATTACGGGGATCTATACATAAATATTTTTGCAAAAATGCCGATTTTCGCTGCCGGACGGTACATGTCATAAGCAGCAAGCAATACGTTTGTATTTTGTTTTTTAATATAGGCTGCAAGCTTACCAGAAAAAGTAGTTTTACCCGAACCTTGTAAACCAGCAATCACAATAACATTTTAGGTTGATGTCTTGCTTCTCTCCACCCATAAGCTTTGTAAGCTCTTCATGGGTAATTTTTACAAGAAATTGTCCTGGAGAAACAGAGATTAACACTTCTCTTCCCAATGCAATTTCTTTAATATCTTCACTTACAGTCTTTGTAACTTTATAATTAACATCGGCATCAATCAAGGCTTTTCTAATTTCCTTAGCCGTTGTTGCTACATTAATCTATGTAATTCTACGCTGACATTTTAGGGTTTGGTCAAGTTCTAATTCATCAATAGCAACTATAAATTCTTTTGGGTTAGTTAGCGGTATAAGTGCAGGAATGGCAACTATTAGATATACTGTTAATAATGGAGGTTGTCCCCTTCATATCCAATTTTGATATTACTGTAAACAGTACATTATCATTTATAATTGTAGGACCTTCTACAGTTTGTCCCAGTTTAGGCTACCAAACTGGGACAACTATTCAATCGGTTAAGAACAAAAGCAATATTATATAATATATTAGGATTTATTGTTGAGGAAATAAAAATTAATGATCAAAATAATTCTTATGATATTGATATAACAAATAAACCAACAGGAACTTACCTACTAAAATTAACAGGAGGAAATGAAGATCATGTAAGTGTTTTCATTGTCCAATAAATTAAAAAAGTTTATCTTTTTGTAAAACAAATATGGTTTAATTATTAAATGGTATTTGTTTTACAAAAAGATATAACTCAAAATAATTATTTAAGATTTAAATAACAAACGAACTCTACTTCTTAAAACATTTAAAAAAGTTTGATTTTCATCTAAATCATAGCTGTGATTGGACGGTGAAGTGTACAAATCAAACAATGGCCAACCAGTATAAATTGCTTTCACTTGGTTCGCAACTAAGTGTGCACTTGATTTATCTGAAATAAATCTACCCATAAACAATGCTATTCTTCCAGTATATCGGGTTATTACATCTTGAGTCAAATTACCTGTACGATCAATGGGTAACAACTCTACAAATGCGGCGGCAAGTCCTGTAGGCAATAACATATTTGAACCATGTATTCCAACAACTACATGACTAGCTGCATATGTTTTACACCATTCTATCTCAATATCTATTGTGGGCAGATCCACTCTTTTGTCAATTATTCTCCCCTTAAAATTCCCTTTTTTACCTAATCCTACCACATTAAAAACTAAATCTGGAAATGACTTTCTTAAAATGGCTTCTGTTTTACCAATATTTCTATTCTGTACATACATGAAAACCCATTCAACAAGTCTTAATAGGTTCAGTTTTTTAAAAGCCAAATAAAAGAAGTATTCCATTTTGTTGCGATGCCACAACCTATCCGTACGATAAATATAGGTTATGTTTAACGATTGGGATTCAAATTTATCTAATGCAAATGGCTCAACTTGTGTAAAATTTTCAATCTGGATGTTTTCTGTATATGGATGAGGGAAATTATATGCAAGCTGAATTGTTTTATATTCTGTTAAATAAGAATTGATGCTATCACTAAGCGAAGTATACCATTTTTTTAGCTGATTTAATTTTAAATCAACAATCCAAATTTCATCTACAAACCTTGGTACCAGCCAAAGATAGTTTTTAGGAACAATTACAATCAAGCCTAAATCAGGATGTTTTTCTTTATAAAACTGTACATTAAATAATTTCAATAAAACATGTCCGTACAAATAATCCAAACAATTAATTATAATAACATCTTCTTGATTTTTTTTAATAATTCTTTCGATGGAAACGTCTATTTTTTGTTTATTAAAATACGATTTAATAAAATTTTGTGTAAACCAATCGATAGAAAAATGATCAAATACATCTTCTGTATTCTTATTAATAGACACAGGGTAATAACAACCATGACCTACAGGCAAATCTTGAATAAATTCTAAGTTGCATGCATTACAAACACTATCAGCAACAACATGAATACCCGGAAAAAGTATTTTTTTCGTTGTGGTTTTATGTGACTTACATGAAGGACACTCAGACAATTCTGAATTTAATGGAGAAATTTTTATCATACCATTCTCTTGCTAATTGCTATAAAATTAGAATGTTTAAAATTTTCCATAATTGCTCTATATGAACTTGGTTCTAAACTATTTTTTTGAATTTTGAATAGTTGAAAACCTCTGGTTTCTAACAACATAAAAAAATCTTTCAAATAAGTTCTGGAGTCAATATTTGCACCACCATATTCAAATTGTATTACATCAATAAATTCAGCATTTAAGAAGTCTCCTAAACCATTAAATGCAGCAATCTCATGGCCTTCGACATCTATCTTTAATAAGTGTATATGAACAATGTTTCTTTCCTGAATATAAGTATCTAAACGAATGAGATTAATCTTTTCATGTTGATTTAATGAAATATTATATTCCTTTATATCACGTTGATACAGCGATGCTAAGGGACTCCCGCTTTTGTTGTAGTAAATATTCAGAACATCTGCCCGATCAGAAACACCAACTTTATTTAAAACAAAATGTTTTTTATCTTGAATGTTTTTAAGAATATTCTCATAAGAGTTTTCAACTGGCTCAAACATGTGTACAAGATACTCCGAGTGCTTACTTCTCATTAATTCAATAAGTAAAGACGTATATTCTCCTTTATTAGCACCTATATCAAAAAAAGTATAGGGAGTATCTGTTTTTTTTAAAGAATCTATATATTCCTTAATAAAACGGCGTTCACCATTAGTAGTAATATCCGCATTATTTGAATTGGATAATTTATCATGAGCTTTATTTAAAATACCAAGCAAAATTCTTTTAAGGGAACTTCTATTTTTTATTTTTGCCATCTCATTTTTTAATAAACTTATACAAACCAATCCCAAATCCTTTAGATTTATCATACGAATCTACAAGATCATTTTTATAGATATATTTATCTTCTTCTAATACACATTCATCAAATAATTGAATAATGTATTCTTTTGTGAAAGCTCTATGTGCATTAAAATAAACTTTATTTACGGTATCGATTGGCACGGAAAATAAAATCACACCTGTTGATTGTGTAATGCGTTGTAATTCTTTAATAGCCTTCTCGCTACCCCATGGATCAACAGGATCACCATATCTTCCAAGTCCAATATGTTCAATTACGCATAAAGACGAAACAGATTTTTGTGATCCTGTTTCGAAAGGTAAATCTAAAATTGTCCCTTCTTTAAACGTAAGTCCGTCCATCTTCAATTGAATGGGACGAATATCAACCATCGTAATGGGTACAAATTGAGATAAAATACCAATGGTCTTTGCGGCACTTCCAATATCAATATGAGAAGTAGGTTTGTATTGAAATATTTTTGAAGCTGCCCAACTATCTTGATAGAAATATACTGGATCAAGAGGCGTATTAGAAGTTCTATCTGTTAAACATGGATACCAATTATAAAATGAAGTTATAAAGTTTGCATTCTCTTTTTGAGCTTTATATTTTCTAAAATCATTTATAAATCTACCCATTTCATCAAGCCATTTGTCTGGTCTGAATTTTAAATAATACAGCCAAGACAAGTATATTCTGTAGAAGGGAACAAATAAGTATTTCATTTTTTAGATTCTGCTTTAAACGTTTTAATTATAGAAGCAATGTTTTTAAATGTGTGATTAAAATCTTGAGAAATTGACAACACATATATTAAGCTAACATATACAAGTGCGATACAAACAGATTTTATTGCAATTAGTGAGATGGAATATACTAAAGAATCTGTGGTTAAAGGGTTCCAGAAGGAAAAGCAAATCCATACTAAAACAAATACGCTTATTAACTTTACCATAGAACTAGTATAAGGTTGTATGCCTAGCTTCAGCCATAAGAAAATCATTTTAATTCCATTAAAAACAACAAGGGTTAAGCCAGTAGCTAATGCTACCCCATTAATCCCATACATATTTATAAATATTAAATTTGTTATAACACTTAATATTGACAAAATAATCATGGATATTAAATTAAATTTATAATATTTTGAAGTCAATATTATTTCTGAGTTTACACCTGTTGCCATATCTGCAAGTTTGCCAAGAGCTATAAATAATATGACGTATTTCCCTTGTGCGTAAATTTCGTGTTTCGGCACTAACGCTAAAAGTGTATCTACATTTAACCATATCATCAAAAAAATTAATCCTCCTAAAAGTGCTTGATTAATAGCACTTTTTTTATAAATGGTATCAATTTCAGCTAAATCATTCCGATTCCAAGCATTTGAAATAATTGGCGTACTTATTTGCGAAAGGGCTCTTTTGGGCATATCAACAACAGAACCTATAAAAAAAGCCAAATTATAAATACCAATTTCAGCCAAGCCCAATTCTGCACCAATAATTAAGGTATCTATTTTTGAAGCAATTAAGGAACCTGCTGAGCCAGGAATAATAAATGCTACAAATGAAAAAATATTTTTCAAAATAGGTTTGTCTAAAAAATGTAATTGTGGTTTTAAGAAAAAATGCATTGTAGAAATGGTATAAATTACAAGCAATGCAAGTGCTAATCCATAACTTATTACATATAAAATTATAGTAAAATTGAATGAATAAAATTGAAGGGCATAGCCTGCAATTAAAAGAACGAATAAAATACGAAAGATGATTTCTCTAATAAATGTAGGAACCACAATACGGAGGTGCATACGTGAATATGTTTCAAATAAACTAGAGTACATTAAAAATAAAGATAGTGGTATTAAAAAATGCATATAGTCTATAAACAATGGAGATTTGTTCGCGTAAATAGCTGCAATATCTGTATTGAAAATCCAATATGTTAATAAAAATATTAAGTAACCTAATAATGGATAGGTTAATAATAAAAACAAGAAACCTTTATTTGTACCATCTTCTGTTTTAAATCTAGGAAAAAAGCGATCGGCAATATTTGCTGCACCAAACTGCATAAAAGATGCAATCATAATAGGGATATCTTGCAATAATCTAAAAAGACCAACTTCTTCTGGAGAAAAAAATTCTGGCATCAACCATAATACATTGATCATCCCTATAGCAATGCCAATGTAGGAAATCAATGTACTTTTGAAGCTTTGCCTTATTATTATACCCATTTAATTCAATTTAAGCTTTAAATATAAGTAAAATCCCTCTAGTATCATGTATTGAAGAATTTAAGTCATTGATTCACTGATAATAATTTTTATCTTTATCTTTATCTTTTAACAGTTATAAATATGGACCATGCGCCAATTATATTATTTGTATATAATCGCCCTCATCATACACAAAAAACAATTGATGCGCTAAAGAAAAATACTTTTGCCCAAGAAAGTGAATTATTCATATTTAGCGATGGAGCAAAATCAGCACATACAACCATCCTAGTTGAACAAGTACGTTCAATTATCCATTCTATTTCTGGATTTAAAAATGTTACAATTTTTGAACAAAAAAATAATCAAGGTTTGGCCAAGTCCGTTATAGAAGGAGTTACTAAAATATTAAATCGCTATAAAAAAGTTATCGTCATTGAAGATGATATTGTTACAACACCAAATTTTTTACATTTTATGAACGTGGCATTGGAAACGTATTCAACAAATAAAAATATTTTTTCAGTTACGGGATATGCCTTACCTATAGAAATACCTGAAAATTATACCTTACCTGTTTATCTTTCTTACAGAGGATCTTCATGGGGTTGGGCAATCTGGAAAGATAGATGGGATAGTATTGATTGGGAAATTAAAGATAAAGTTAATTTTCTATCTCATCCAGATCAACAAAGAGCCTTTAATAAAGGAGGTGGTGATTTAAGCAGCATGCTTAAAAGACAATTTAAAGGTGAAATTGATTCTTGGGCTATTCGGTTTGCCTATAATGCATTTAAAAAAAATACACTCCACATCACTCCAATACATTCAAAAGTTCAGAATATAGGTCATGATAATTCGGGCGTACATTCTAATAAAACAACTCATTATGAGGTACAATTAACTCAAGATCAAAAAATTACTGATTTACCCACTTCAATTCCCTTCAGCCAGGAAATTAATAATTCGATTTATACTATTTTTAAGAAACCATTGTATAAAAAAATTATTGTTTCAATTATCAGTTATTTGAAATTATTGCGATAACTAGTTGTTTATAGCATAATGCCAATTTAATCAGTTTGAGGATTCAATTAACTTACTTAACTTGTGTTTGTTCACACAATAATATCTGCAACTCATGAATTATAAATATCCAGTATATCAACCAAGCCTTCAAGGAAACGAAAAAATATATGTATTAGATTGCCTTGATTCTACCTGGATATCTTCAAAAGGAAAATACATCAATCAATTTGAAGAACAATTTGCTCAAAAGATCGGATCAAAACATGCTGCCACTGTTAGTAACGGAACGGTTGCACTGCATGTAGCACTTGTTGCATTGGGTATAGGACCTAATGATGAAGTAATTGTTCCAACTTTTACATACATCGCTTCTGTAAATGCTATTGCATATACTGGGGCGAAACCAGTATTTGTTGATTCTGAAATGGATTCTTGGCAAATGAATGCCCAAGATATTATTTCTAAAATTACATCTAAAACAAAAGCTATTATGGCGGTTCATCTATATGGATCTTCATGTGATATGGATGCAATTGTAAAAATTGCAAAAGAACATTCTCTATTACTAATTGAAGACTGCGCCGAAAGTTTTGGAACATATTATAAAAACATTCACACGGGTAATTTTGGAGATATAGCAACGTTTAGTTTTTTTGGTAACAAAACAATTACTACTGGCGAAGGCGGTATGGTTACAACGAACAATGCTGCATTACATGAAAAAGTAATGCATTACAAAGGTCAGGGTTTAGCAAAAAACAGAGAATATTGGCACGATGTAGTTGGTTTTAATTATAGAATGACGAATATCTGTGCTGCTATTGGTGTAGCTCAATTAGAACAAGCAGATGTATTTATTTCTAAAAAAATACAAATTGCCAATTGGTACAAAAAATACATTCAATCTACAGATGTACATTTTCAAGAAGAGAAAGAATATATAAAAAATTCTTATTGGATGTGTTCTATCGCTGTAAACACGGAAGAAATTCGGGATGCATTAAGAAAACATTTGGCAGATATGGGCATTGAAACAAGACCCTTTTTTCACCCTGCCCATGTGATGCCCATTTATAAAGAAGATACAATATATCCTGTTTCAGAACATTTAAGCAAGGTAGGTATAAACATTCCAAGTTATCCTCAACTTTTAGAGTCAGATATTGAATATATTTCTACCTGTATAAATTCCTATTTTGAAAATAAAAATGTCTAAGCAAATACATATAATTGGTTGTGGAGGTCATGCCCGAAGTATTTTAGATATATTAATTCATGCAGAACCTCAGATGGACGTTGTATTTCTAGACGCTAATGCAAAAAATGACGAATATCTATATGGTTTTCCAATTTTAAAAGACAAACTTTTAGAAAAGTCAGAAACATTATTTATTGCACTCGGTGATAATATGGCAAGAGCAGCATGTGCTAGCAAATATTCAGCTCATACATTTCATACTATAATATCAAAATCAGCACATGTAGGATTTGAGACTATCATCAAAGAAGGTGTATTCATTGGCAATTTTGTTCATATTGGCCCTCAAGTACTGATTAACCAACATACGATTATTAATAATGGAGCGATAGTTGAACATGAAGTTAAAATAGGTGCATATTGCCATATTGGACCAAATGTAGCAATATCTGGAAAAGCAAAAATTGGTGATCACGTATTTTTAGGTGTAGGATCTACTGTAATAAATAATATAACCATATGCTCTAATGTTATTATAGGTGCAGGAGCTACTGTTATAACAGACATAACACTACCAGGTACGTATGTCGGTACACCTGCTAAAAAACTAAATAAATGAATCAAGAGAATGGAATAAAAAATATTGCGGTTTTTGGATCTCATATAAGCTGGGATGGTGGAGTCGATTTTTTATGTTATCTCGTTCAATCTTTGAAAACTTCGAAAGAGGCAACTGCGATAAACATTTTTCTAATTCTTCCCTATCCATTTATTTCTCGCATAAAGAATTTTCTTTTATTGCTTAAACTTGCGAATAAAAACCCATCTATCCTTTGGGATAAAAACACACAACTTTTCGAAAATAAAAACAATAAACTTATACGAGGATTTTCTGTCAATAACATTCCAGTGAAAATAATATATTACAATTATTCACAAAAGGATTTAGCAAAAAAACTAAATGTTATAGAGGCGGATGTAATTTTCCCAAGTATTCTAACATTTGGAAAATCCTTCCCTACTCCTTGGGTAGGCTACATACCTGACTTGCAACACAAACACTTCCCTGAAAATTTCACAAAAGAAGAGTGTGCATCCCGAGATACTAAATATAAACATCTATTAAATGAATCAAAATCGTTGTTTGTAAATTCACTTGCTGCACGTAATGATTTAATGCATTTCTATTCAAGCAATGGTGGAAATATTTTCAGTTTGCCGTTTTGCCCACCCGCACCAATAATTGAAATCAGTGAAACATTAGCCGAATCAATAAAACAAAAATATAATCTTACGAAACCATTTTTTATAATTTCCAACCAATTTTGGAAACACAAATCTCATATAACTGCATTTAAAGCATTGGCAGCACTATTAAATGACGGATTTACAAATATTGAAATCATATGTACGGGTAAACCGTTTGATGATAAAGATCCTGGGTTTATAGATTCATTGATGCAAGAAATTAAAGCACTTCAAATTGAAAATGCTATAAAATTTACAGGATTTATTTCCAAAAATGATCAATTGATTTTAATGTCATTATCGGTAGCACTAATCCAACCCACCCTTTTTGAAGGTGGACCAGGTGGTGGTTCTGTATATAATGCAGTTAGTTATGGAACACCCTGTATTGTATCTGATATCGATATTAATAAAGAAGTTCAAGGAGAAAATATATACTTTTTCAAAGCATCTGATTCAATCGATCTTAAAAATAATATGAAATTATTGCTCCAAAAAAAGTATTCCAAAAAAAGCTTTTTCGATT
Organism: uncultured Cytophaga sp.; assembly: GCF_937863595.1. Classification (GTDB taxonomy): domain Bacteria; phylum Bacteroidota; class Bacteroidia; order Cytophagales; family Cytophagaceae; genus Cytophaga. The sequence goes on along the minus strand of NZ_CALMGQ010000060.1, from coordinate 12,102 downwards.
TAGTTAAAGAAGGAGATGAACGTACAAAGAGATTGGGAATTACGCTAAAAAATATATTTCAAAAAGCAATTCAATAATCTGATATTAATAAAACTTCATTTCAAGATCAAAATCATTTTTTCTTTACAATTTTGTTATTGCATTGTAGCTAATTGTATTTGCTTTAAAATGTAAAATGCACGAACAAATTGAAATATACTGTTCGTGCATTTTATATTTTTACATCTCCTCTTTTTTAATTAAGAAGAAACCTGTTGCAAATAATCCACCAAAGAAAATAATTGAAAATATCAATGAAATACTTTCTCCTGTAGTATGAGTTTTAGGTTCGAACTTAAATTCTATTTGATGTTTACCTGCAGGTACCTGTAAGCCTCTTAACAAATAATCTACACGAAGGTGATCGATCTGTTTTCCATCAATAAAAGCATCCCAACCCAAACCACTGTTATAATAGATTTCTGAGAAAACTGCTAATTGTGGTTTTGACGATGCAGATTCGTATGTTAATTTATCTGGATGATATGCTATTAGCTTTATTGTTGCTGTACTATCAACAGGTAATTCTGAAAATTTAATTTTAGAATAATAATCTTGTGAAATAACAGCCGTTTCTTTACTATTTAAACTATCCAATAAAGCCATTTCTTCATCTGCATTTTTAGCGACCAATACATTGTTTACAAACCAAGCATTCCCATTAGCATTGGGATTTCTTTGAGCCATTGGTTCACCATTAGAAGGATTTTGCACAATAAAATACTTTGTATTTAACATGTTTAAAACCTCCATATTATTTTTTGAAATTTGTCGATCAACTAAATCTTGAAACCTTCTTAATTTAGCTGCTGAATATCCACCAATAGATTTATGAAAAAATGAAGTGGTAGCATCATTGAATGTACTAACCGTTACATTCATAACTCTAAAATTAGGATCTGGATCTTGTAAGATTAAATCATCTGCGCTGGTAGGTAATACAGAAAGTTTTGTAGATTTTCTCTTTTTAAAATCAGCATCATTTAAATAACGCTTACTTATTTGCCACTCATCAATAATTACAAAAAAACATAATAAAGCAATAATGTATTCTGGTTTTAATAATACATCTGTTGTAGCGTATAGATAAAGTACACCTGCTACCAATAATACAAATAATAATGATCTTAAAGCATCTGAAGATAAAGCATCTGATCTATCCTGTATCAATGATTCATACATTGCATTTGCAAATTCAGGCTTTTGAGAAGCTTGCGTCCACGATTCAATAAACATATTTTTTGAAGCAAGTGCATCCTCCTCGTTACTCTTTTCAAAATTAGTAAATGCGGAACCAAACAACCAAAAAACAACTAATAAGCCTGCAACACCTGCAGTAGTATATTTTAAATATTTTTTTAATGTTGTCTTATCTATGTTACCAATTTCACTTACTCCCCATACAGCTAACCAAACCATAAACATTGCTACAATAGCATGAATCATAGTAACTGCTCTAAATTTATTGTATAAAGGTAAATGATCAAATATAAAATAATTAATCGTTGGGGAATTTTTTCCCCAAGCTAGAATTGTAAACAATACAACAATCCCAAGCATCCACCATTTCATAGAATCTTTAATGATGAATAATGCCAAAATAAATAAGAAACAAATTACAGCTCCCATATATGCAGGGCCACTCGTACCTGGTTGATCGCCCCAATAAATTGGCCATTGTTCTGCTTTTGCAAATTTTATTGCATTCTCTTTTCCAAAATTATTTTCTATGGTTTTATATATTGCAGATTTCTCATCTAAAGCAGCTCCTGATTTCCCTCCTTTGTAATTGGGAATTAAATAATTGAATGTTTCTGAAATACCATAACTCCAGTTAAATGCATAATCTCGATCCAAGCCTGTTGTTGAAACGGATTCTTTATCTGTGTTGGTTAATTCACTAGGACCACGAATAGTGTATTTTTGATATTCATACATATCCATAAATCGAGTAGACATAGATCCCAATACGATAATTGAAATACCTAAAACAATACTACTAGCCGTGAAAAAATTCTTCAACATTTTTTCACGTACAGATTGAATAAAAAGAATTATAACATAAATGAATAATGCAATTGCCAAATAATAGGTTATTTGTATGTGATTGGAATACAATTCAAACATCATAAAAATGGATGCCAAAACAATTCCTTTTAAATAAGCACCTCTGTATATATTTATGATTCCAGCTGTTAATGGAGCTGCAAAAGCGATGGCTAATACTTTAGACGCATGTCCTGCTTCTAAACTTATTAATGAATAAGAACTGAGACCAAAAGCAACAGCCCCAAAAAAAGATATCATTGGTTTGTACCCCATTGCAGCCATGGCAATATAAAATCCAATAAACAACATGTAAATGTAATTTATTGGATCGGGTAATATATAAGAGACAACAGAAGCAACCCGACTCGTCCATGAATTTGGGAATTCGCCTTTTATGGTATATGCCGGCATGCCACCAAACATAGAGTTTGTCCATAATGGATATTCTCCTGATTTTTTATAATAATTCTCAACTTCCTGTGCAGCACCCGTTGCTTGGATTAAATCGTGTTGAGCCAGTTTTTTATTATCTAAAATAGGTTTACAATAAATTGTAGCTATAATTAATAATACAACAATTGCAGAAATGTGATATAAATTTTTTGTTGTAAATAATTGTTTCATGGTGTTTATTATTTGAAAGTATTATACTGTTTCTATTAATGTTGTCAATTCTTGTTTAGATAGAAATGTAGGATTATTATCTGAACGCAGGCAAAATGATTTTTCGAGTTTGTGCGCGTTAAAGATACGTGTCCAATACAATTCAATCTCAGCATCGTGTTTGTTTGGAAGTAAAATAAAATATGCATCGGATTCCCAGGTATTGCGAGCATCATCTTCCGTAATCATATCTTCATGTAACTTCTCTCCCATTCTAATTCCGATATAGTTTTTTTCACATCCTATGCAAACGACATCTGCTAAATCTTCAATGTGGAACGACGGACTTTTAGGGATCAGTACTTCTCCACCCAAACAATGCTCGCAAGCAAATAATAAGACATTTACTGCTTCATTGAAGGTGATACAGAAACGTGTCATTTCCGGGTGGGTAATTGTTAATGAACGCTTATTTTTTTGTTCTAAAAATAGTGGCAATACAGAACCTCTAGATCCTAGAATATTTCCAAAACGAACAATTGAAAATTTAGTCTTACTATATTTATTTGCATCTACAAATAATTTATCGGATATCAATTTAGATGCACCATAAACACTTTCTGGTGATGCAGCCTTATCCGTAGACAGTGCTATAACTTTTGAAACATTTTGTTCCAAACAAGCATCTATCAAATTCATTGCACCAATTATATTGGTTTTAATACATTCCCTAGGATTATTTTCTGTTGCAGGTACATGTTTAAGAGCAGCCGTATGAAATACAACATCGACTCCCATCAATGCTTTTGATAAACAAGATACATCTCTGATATCACCTAATATAAATTCAATCTTGCCTGCATCAACCTGAACTTGGTAATTTGTTCCCATTTCAGATTGCTTTAACTCGTCTCTAGAAAAAATAATAATTTTTTTAAACCCAAACGATTGGGTATGCAAAAGTCGATCAATCAATTTTGATCCCAAAGAACCAGTCCCACCTGTAACGAGTATGGTTTTATTTTTTAACGAGTGCATTTAAAATATATAAAATTAAATATGAATGGAACGATTAATATTTTCTATTAAAAAAAACATATTTCCAAATATACCGAATCCCTATATAAATATGCGCTCCAAACGTATATAAAAACCCGTAATGAGTTACATAAATTTTCCACCGTTCCTTCCATCCCGTCTTTTGATTTTGGGCCGAAAGCCCGCCAACAAGGTAATTTGAAAGGATGGATTCACAATTATGTATCGCCTTTGTTTTTGACAGGCAAGAAATTACCCAGTCAATATCTGCACTAAATCTATATTTAAGATTGTAAAGTGGTGCGATACTTCTTTTAGGTATAAAGGATTGATGGCAAACTACCATGCCTCTAATCATAGAAAAACGCGTCATTTTATTGGGTAATACACGCGTTGTTTTTTCAGAACGAATCCCTAATGCTTTTCCAGATACATCAACGAGCATGGTTTCACCATATAATACATCTTTTCCAAGCGAACACGTTTTAAGTATTTGTACCGTATCCATTGAAAAAATTGAATCGCCAGAATTCATAAACCATACATATGCTCCAGACGCACGTGTTAATCCTTTATTCATTGCATCATAAAGTCCTTGATCCTTTTCAGATACATATTGCATGTTTTCCATGTCCAATTTAGACAGCCACTCTTTTGTACCATCTTTTGAGCCACCATCTATGACAATCCATTCATAATCAGTACATGTCTGTGATTTTATGGACTCAAACGTATGAATTAGCCCAGAAAGATTGTTATACACAACGGTAATGATGGACAAAAAAGGGGTTGTATTAGGCATACACGCGTTTAAACTTTAATGATAATAGAACGAATTTAAAGGAAAAATATATAAACTGTCTATAAAATTAATGTGGAAATGAATAAAAGAGCATACATTTCATTTCTATTGTATAATTTTTTTAGTAAAATTGGAAGTTGAAATAAGAGTTGGGTTGAATGAACTCGAACTTCCGATCAAATTATTTCAACATGTCTTTACAACTAACTAGTAATGAAGAAAATAGCGGTTTATACGTCTGGTGGCGATGCTCCAGGAATGAATGCTTGTATACGTGCAGCAGTACGTGCAGGTCATTATCACGGTTTAGAGGTTTACGGTATCATAAAAGGATATGACGGGATGATTAACGGTAATTTTATCGAACTTGATAATCGCTCAGTTACTAATATTATTCAAAAAGGGGGGACAATCTTAAAGTCTGCTCGCAGCGAGCAATTTAGAACTCCAGACGGCAGAAAAAAAGCATACGACCAATTAAGAAGTTTTGGAATTGATGGTTTGGTAGCCATTGGTGGAAATGGAACATTCACAGGTGCTGAATTATTTTATAATGAATTCAAAATGCCATGTGTTGGCGCACCGGGTACAATTGATAATGATTTATATGGATCTGATTTCACAATCGGGTACGATACTGCAGTAAATACGTGTTTGTCTGCTATAGATAAAATTCGTGATACAGCAGATGCTCACGAACGTGTATTTTTTATAGAAGTAATGGGTCGTGATACTGGATATATCGCAGTACGTTCTGCTATTGCTGGCGGTGCAGAAATGGCAATCATCCCGGAAGATGCTTTTAATAATGTTGGTGAAGTAATTAATAGATTGCAACACGGTACAAGCGAAGCCAAAGCATCACACATTATCATTGTAGCAGAAGGCGACGAAGTTGGTAGAGCAACTGCTATTGCAAACGAAGTAAAAATTGCACTTCCTCAATTAGATTATAAAGTTACTATTTTAGGACACGTACAACGTGGTGGCGCACCTACTGCAGCAGACAGAGTATTGGCTAGCCGTTTGGGTTTAGCTGCTGTTGAAGGACTAATAGAAGGTAGAGCGAATGTAATGGCTGGTATTATTGACCACAAAGTTGTGTATACTCCATTTATTGATACCATTACAAAAAGAAAACCAATAAGCGAAGATCTATCTTGCTTACCTGAAAAATTAAACGGAAGAAAATATAAAGTTTAGGTAGTTTTGAGTTACTAGGCTCTAGAAAAAAGTACAAAGACAAAAAAGGATAGAGTAGCTTGCTCTATCCTTTTTTATTTTTATATCTGGCATCTATTAATTCGTTATTTCTATTCCAAAGAGTCAATGCGTTCTTAAAAATGTATTGTTTTTAAATTAAAAAATTGAAATTGCTTTTTCGCTCTTAGTAGTTAAAACTACAAATGCACTTGGTTTTATTCGCATCAAATATGGAATGAGTTTTAAAATAACATATTTAAATTTTATTTTAACATATTCACTTTTTTTATTTGCACACATCATTTTCAATACGTCATCGTTGTACAAATAAAATTTCTCCTTAATAACATCAAAGTTTTCAGACTTCAAAAGAAATTTAAATAAACCAGGAGTATATATATTAATATGCCCATAAGACATAAAGTGATTGATTTTTTTATCTACTGAAAATGAAAAGTCAATGGGTACTTCGAAAATTTGATACTTCGAAACCCTCATAATTTCTCTCAAGAGCACTCTTTCATGTTCAACATGTTCCAATACATGCGAACAAATAACTAAGTCAAAAGAATTGTCTGGAAAAGGGATTTTATATCCGTCAAAGAGAAGCAATTCTTTCAAATTTTTTATATTCTTATTTTTTATGATTTCTATTCCACTTTCTGATATTTCTATACCATTTAAATTTTGAGAGAAATTCCATTTTGATAACCAATCCAAAATCGAACCTTCTCCGCATCCAACTTCTAGTACTGAATCAAATTTTATACTCTTTGAAAGTTCAATTATATTCAATGCCTTATACTTCGCACCAATATTTCTCCACTCAATGATTTCTGTATCGTATTGATTGGAATAACCTTCTTTTATATTTTCAGAAACATTCATCTTGAGTCTTATTTATTTGAAAATTAATATTAATTAATTTTTAGTTTATTCTATTTTTCTCAATTAATAACAAATTAATGAGCATTCTAACCCATGCATTAGATTAAAGCGGAATAACGATTTACTAATTTACTCCTTTTTCATCTGCAACTCTATAAAATCTAATATATTAGACCTACTTTCTGGATGAAACCACTGAATTTCTGTATCCCTAGTAAACCAGGTGAGTTGTCGTTTTGCGTATCTCCTACTGTTCCGTTTCAACAAACGAATCATTTCTTCCCGATCAAATGCTCCATTTAAAAAACCATAAACCTCACTATAACCTACTGTTTGTAACGCATTGAGATGTTTGTACTGAATGTATTGTTCTGCTTCTGCTTCTAAACCTTGTTTCAGCATCAAATCCATACGCGTATCGATGCGTGCATACAATGCATCGCGATCCATGGTTAAACCAATTTTTATAACCTTGAATGGACGTTGTTTCTTTTCTCCTGTTTTCAAAACAGACAAGGGTATGCCCAATTGTCTATACACTTCTATCGCCCGAAATACACGTAAGGGATTTTGAAGATCAATAGTGTTATATGTTTCTAGATCAATCTGCTTGAGTTCGGATTGCATCGCTTCCAGTCCGCGTGATTCAAATTCTTGATTCAAAGTAGATCGTAGAACTAAATCTGTTTCTGGAAGTTCGTCCATACCTTCCAATAATGCTTTCACATACAAACCGGTTCCGCCACACAACACCACTACATTTGTTTTTTTATAAAGTGTATCGAGTATTTCTAAGCCTTCGCGTTCAAACATTCCTGCATTGAAGGGTTCTTCTATGGATAACTGATCTACAAAAAAATGTGGTACACCGTCTTGTTCTTCTTTACTTGCTTTTGCGGTACCAATACTCAATTCTTTATAAATCTGTCTGGAATCGGCTGATAAAATACTGGTTTTATATTTCTTAGCAATCTGGATCGACAAGGCGGTTTTGCCTACTGCTGTCGGACCAACAATCACTATTAAATATTTATTCGCTTCAAACATGGAATATTTTCGAAATGCTTTCCGTTATATTTAGTGAAGATACAGGATTTCGCTATTTTTAAAGAATAATCTCCTAAAAGAATGTTAGAATTAGTTATTGTTGCGGGCGCTCGACCAAATTTCGTGAAAATTGCTCCCTTAATACATAAATTATTAAGTGAAGATAAAATTAATTATACGCTGGTACACACTGGGCAACATTATGACCCATTAATGAACGATGTGTTTTTTGAAGATTTAGCTATTCCCAAACCAAGTTATCATTTAGGTATCACAGGCGGTTCGCAAAATCAACAAACAAGTGAAATCATTCTACGTTTTGAAGAATTTTTAAAAGATCATCCAGCCAAAGCAGTTGTTGTTGTAGGTGATGTGAACTCTACGATGGCTTGCAGCATTGTGGCAAAGAAATTGCACAAAGACTTAATACATATTGAAGCAGGGCTTAGATCATACGACCGCAATATGCCTGAAGAAATTAATCGTCTGTTGACAGATTCTATATCAGATTATTTTTTCACAACTTCATTAGAAGCCAATCAAAATTTGCTTAGAGAAGGTGTTGACTCCAATCGCATCCAATTTGTGGGGAATATTATGATTGATACATTGGTGAGTAAGTTGCCCTATAGCCAAAAACCAGATATTTACAGAACATATGGATTGGAATCTGGTAATTACTATTTATTAACCCTTCATAGAACTGACAATGTAGACAATGCCGATGCTTTATTGGATATTTTACGTACGGTTTCTGCTTCCATTGGAGATCGCAGGTGTGTGTTCCCTGTTCATCCACGAACAGAAAAAATGTTGCGTGGAACAACGGTATCTACAGAAATTAAAAACATCGAATTTATAGAACCTTTGCGTTATTTAGAATTTTTGTATTTGCAAAAAAATGCAAAAGCCGTAATGACAGATTCGGGGGGAATTCAAGAAGAAACCACTTTTTTGAAAGTACCATGCATTACATACCGAACTACGACAGAGCGACCAGAGACAATACATACAGGTTCAAATGAATTGGCGACGAATTTAGAACAACTAGCACATTATATTTCCATACTTGAAAATGGAACGTGGAAAGATTCTCAAATACCTGAGCTATGGGATGGAAAAACGGCAGAACGGATTCTACAGTGTTTATACAATATGTATTCAATATAAGATGAATAAAAAAATACTAATAAGTACTTTTATCGTTCGATTTTTAATGGCACTAAGCACATTTGGCGTCTTCATGCTATCTGCACAATTTTTAGGATCTGAAGGCAGAGGAATACTCAGCTTATTTATTGCAAATGTAACGATTGTTCTACTCGTAAGCGAAATCATTTTCGGACCTGGTTATATCTACGTTTCTCAATATCTCCCATTTAAAAAACTATTTTTGGTAGGTCTTTTATGGAGCTTATTCGTAAGTATCACTGTACCTATAATTCTATTTTATACGCATATTCAAACAGCTGAACTTCTCCCATATTTATTTATAAATAGTTTCTTATTAGCTATTATAACAGGCATCAATTATCATTTACAATCAGTACACGATAGTTTTGGTTTTAATTTTATGAATGCACTACAAGCCATAACAAGCATTTTATTTGTATGGTTTATTGTACATTCACATCCCACTACCGATGCTTTTTGCATTGCTTTATTATGTACCTATATACTTACTATATTAAGCGGCTTATTTTTTTTATCTAAATTCTACTTCAAGAAGAACATACAGCCCCAGTTGACTCATATGAGTATTGGTAGTATTTTTAAAACAGGACTAACGGCTCAATACAGTAATTTTTTAAATTTCACCAACATGCGTATTGGGTTTTACTTAATCTATCTAATCCTTGGAGATGTGAAAGAATTGGGTATTTATGCAGCAGCAACGTCTTTGGTTGAATCTGTTTGGATGATAAGTAATACACTTGCTACTTGGTTATATCCGCAAATTGTATCCACGAAAGACAGTCTAATTCAAATAGAAAAAACACAATCATTCGCAGCACTTGCCTTTTGGTATAGCTCAACAGCTTTGATAATTTTATTCTTTATTCCCGAATCATTCATTCTACTTCTTTTCGGAAATGACTTTATAGGAGTCACACATTACATCGAATTATTAATACCAGGAACACTTATAGCAGCATATGGAAAAATATACTGGAACTATTTCGCAGGAACAGGACAGTTTAAAATCAATAATTACTCTTCCTTACTGTCTACTGTTTTTGCCCTAATGAGTTCAATCCCCTTAATGTACTTCTTTCAAGTTAAAGGTTTAGCAGTTTCTACAAGTTTAAGTTATATTGTATATGCATGTTTATTGATTGCAGCTTTCATTTATAAAAATAAATTACCTTTAAAAACCGCACTTCCTACTTTTAAAATTCTTCCTTAACATATGTGTGGCATTAGTGGCATTGTAAGTAAACAGGGCAATACAAACATTGCTCCGATATTAGTAAAGACTAATAATTTACTCGCTCATCGAGGACCAGATGACGAAGGCTATTTTTTATCTAATAATTTAATTCAGAAGTGCTATTATGGAGAAGATACTCCAAAATCAATTTTAGAATACAATCTACCTTACGCTCCCAAACAACCTATTGAAGAAAGCTACAATATCAACTCAACATTGGGTTTAGGCCACCGTAGGCTTACCATACTTGACCTTACACCCAACGGTCATCAACCGATGTGTATTTCTGAAGATTTGTGGATTGTTTACAATGGAGAAATATATAATTACATCGAGATCCGAAATACGCTAATTCAACAAGGATATACTTTTAAAACCAATACCGATACGGAAGTACTTTTAACTGCTTATCAAGAATGGGGCATTAAAATGCTTGATCGATTAAATGGCATGTGGGCTTTTGTCATATACGATAAAAAGCAACAAATACTTTTTGGAAGCAGAGATCGCTTTGGAGTTAAACCTTTATACTATACACTTACAGATTCATTGTTTGCATTTGCTTCTGAGATAAAGGCTTTAACTCACTTAACAAATACGGATATAAATAAACAAGCCGCTTGGGAATATCTGCTTAATGGTAAACACGAGACTTCCAGAGAAACTTTTCTAAATACGATTTATGAATTAAAACCAGCAGAATATTTTATTTATCAGCTGGATTCGAATATATACGAAATAAAAAATTATTATCAGTTGGAATATAATTCAAACTGGGAGATACTTACAAAAAACCAATTGGAAGATGAGGTAGAACACATTCAACAAATGTTACATGAATCGATTCGAATCCGCATGCGGTCTGACGTACCTTTAGGGGCAAGCTTAAGTGGAGGTTTAGATAGTAGCACACTTGTTCAATATATATTATCCATGCTATCGCAAAATGAATCGAATGAGCAAACGGATATTTTACATCTGTTTACCGCTCATTTCCCAAACGCAGAAGCAGATGAATATAAGTGGGCAGAAAAAATTGCACAACAAAAAAATACTCAATGGAAGGTTATAGAGCCTAATGCGACAGAACTTGCTCAAGACTTGGATGATTTAATACGTACGCAGGATATTCCATTCTTTTCAATGAGTGTGTATTCGCATTACAAACTAATGAAAGGTTTTAAGGAAAACGGAATTAAAATAAATTTTGATGGACAAGGCAGTGATGAATTATTCGGAGGATATCAAAAACACTACAATTCCTATGTTTGGGATGCACTAAAACATGGTGATTTAAAAAGTGTGATTGAAAATACACAACCTCCTTACTTCAATAGTTTTAATAGCCCAATAAAACTACTAAAGCAATTAAGCAAACAGTGCATTCATTCTATTCCACTACTAAATAATATATATACCCCAGATATACAAAAATACATTAACACAGATTTTATAAAATCGTTTGAAAGTACCTTATCTCTTCAGTATAAGCAAGAACGCTTACTTCCCTTTAATAAGTCCTTACACGAGCAATTTTGTGGGCCAGATTTAAAAGTATTGCTGCGTATGGGTGACAGAAACTCTATGCGTTTCGGAGTTGAATCTCGTACTCCATTTGCAGACGACCATCTATTAATAGAAAAAATATTTTCACTTTCAGGTTCCATCAAAATTAACAAAGGGTATAGTAAATATTTATTGCGAAAAGCAACAAAAAATATAGTGCCAGAAGAGATTCGCTTGCGTAGAGATAAGGTGGGATATGCAACACCTGAAATAGCATGGCTTAAAAAAATCCAGCATGAATTATTTGAATCAATCCCAAATGAGGATGATGCATTTATTCAATACAGAAAATTAAAAAAAGATTGGTTTAAAATCATAAACACCACAAATGATCCATCTAGACTATGGAGAATTATTAATTTTATGAAATGGAAAGAAAGTTTAAGGGGTCAGGTAAAAAAGCTGGGGAGTAACTGATAAAATATTAACTTTACAG
>NZ_CALMGQ010000059.1 GCF_937863595.1 uncultured Cytophaga sp. | reverse complement strand
ATAGAAATATATAAAAGCAGCTTGTCGAATCTAAATGCATTGTTCAATTCAGTCTCAGATACTTCATCTGTTTTTGAAGTCAATCAGAAAAATGTAAACCAATTCAACTATGAGAATTTCAATGGAATGAATTATTCGGAGTTTGATGAGACAATTGTACTCAAAGATATGGTTGTCTATTACCTGAAAGAAAAAATGGACCATCCAAATTCATCGCTTTGTTACAACATCAATCATGCTTTTCATCCACAAGCAACGTTAAAGGCTATAGTTTACGCAGTTGATAAATCAGCTACAGCTTGTCCGATAGAAATGAGAGAGATTTATCACCGCTTGATTATTTATGATTCCGATGGTAAGATGGTGTCTAATAGAGTTGTTGCTCGTCAAACTGGGGAAATACTTCAAACAGTTGTATTCAACAAAGATTCTTTTGAGATAACAGAATCGAAACGTATCTGGACAAAGCCTTATAACAACCGTGATTTCGACAATGAGATCAGTAAAATAGAGTTGATCTCAAAAAAATCATACAACATTTCTTCATCAGGAAAAATTGTTGAGGTTGCGCCTACGATTATTGAATAGCTGAATTGCTCTGTTGATAGTTAAAAGGCCTGAATATTTTTTTGCGTATGAGGAATTCTGCAAGCAATAGATTCGGTATCCAACTTAACCAGGAAATTAGTGCGTACATTTCTCTGGAATGAAGAATGAAAAAGTGCGGTAATACTACAACATACATTCTCAGTGTAATAGCGGTTAATGTTAAGGCATAACTCCGTATCATAAAATCAATATGTGCATCAATGTTTTTGTTTTTAATGGTCAGATAAGCTTTTAATGTAAAAATAAACCATAGTAACGATATTATACAAAACGAAGTCTTCGCCCATATGCCGCCATTTGCGTAGATACCCATTATAAATCCACTCGGCGCACTGAGGCATGCGACCAATACAACGTATATTTTCCCTATAAGCCTATGTATATTAGGCCATCTAAATAATAGAAACGGAATAAATTGGAATATGCCAAAGATTAAAACAAGTAGGCTAGTACTAATGTGTATATAAAAGCTCCATCTCCAAATAGCATTATGTAAAACAGATTGCTTGGTTAGAAGAAATCCAATATCGTATCTAAACGAAAAATAGGGATATGTGATGCGAAGCATAAGTCCTGAAAAAAATAAGAGTGGTATACTCCACAATAGGGTTTTAAGGATTGATTTTGTATTGACCATGTTACTTATCAAACATTTTTTTTTGGATCTGCAAATATTCACCCGGCTTTAAATCCCCTAACAAAATAGACGTAATACGGATGCGTTTAAGCGAGCTTACTTCGTAGCCTAGCTTGTGGCACATCCGACGGATTTGTCGGTTTAAACCCTGCGTTAAAGTGATATTAAAGCTTGTAGAAGAGAGACGATGTACAACTGCGGGTCGGGTCTTTTTACCCATAATAACAATGCCTGCTGCCAATTGCTCAATGGCTGCATCGGTGAGTTCTTTATCTACTTCAACTACATACTCTTTTTCTTTTTCCTTTTCGGCATGGGCAATGTCTTTGTAGAGCTTGCCGTCGTTGGTTAAAATAAGTAAACCTTCCGATTCTTTATCCAAGCGACCAATTGGATAAAGGTATTCTTTAAAGGGCAAAACGTTTAAGAGATTATCTGCAATGTTTGGATTTAGGGTACATTCAATTCCTCTGGGTTTGTAATAGGCATAATAACAATGCGTAAGACCTTCTTGAAGAATCTCACCGTTCAGTTCAATTACATCCGTCTTTAGAACAGTGTTGCGTTGTACGGCTTTTTGATGATTGATGAAAACACGATTTTCTGAAATCCACTTACCTGCTTCTTCTTTAGAAACATGAAAACGTTTGACAAGAAATTCGTTGATGTTCATTTTTTACTTTTATCTCTTTACAAGGTTACAATTGGTTTCATCTCTTGGTTTGTTCCCAAGGTACTTCTACACTCAAAAATACACATTTGTATCTATTCCGCATTACTTTGTATCTTTGTATTCCAAATCAACAGATCCATTATGCCATTACCAAGTCCAGAAGAAAAGAATACAAACCGCTTGCGTAAAAGTTTTTGGGAAGCGCTGGATGAATTTGATTTGATTGAACCAGGCGACAAAGTAATGGTTTGTTTGTCGGGTGGAAAGGATAGTTATACCTTATTGAATTTGTTCTTGCATGCCCAACACGTGCGCAAGAATTTTGAAATCATTGCGGTAAACTTGGATCAAAAGCAACCCGATTACCCAGCACATATTCTACCAGAATATTTGTCTAAGTTAGGCGTTGATTTTAAAATAGTAGAAAAAGATACCTACAGCATTGTCATTGATAAAACACCTGAAGGGAAGACCATGTGTAGTTTGTGTTCGCGTTTGCGTAGAGGTAATTTGTATGCAATAGCCGAAGAACTGGGTGCTACTAAAATTGCCTTGGGGCATCACCGCGAAGATGTATTGGAAACCTTTTTCTTGAATTTATTTTTCAGTGGTAAGATGGAAGCCATGCCAGCCAAATATCGAACAGACGATGGCAAACATGTGGTTATTCGTCCGATGGTGTATTGCAAAGAGAAGGATATTAGCGAATATGCCATCTATCAAAATTTTCCAATCATACCCTGTAATTTATGCGGTTCACAAGAAAACATGCAGCGTAAAATCACTAAAAAGATGCTATCGGATTGGGAAGAACAATATCCAGACAGAAAAGAAGTTATTTACAATGCCTTGAAGAATATCAGTCCATCGCATTTATATGATACGGATTTATACGATTTCAAAAACCTCGAACATAAAATAGAGGAATTAAAGCAAAAGGATTCGCCTAAAAATGAATTATACATGCAATAAAAAAATCCCGCATAAAGCGGAATTTTTTATATTTTCACGGATCACTGTCTTCTGACCACCGACCACTGTTCACTTTAGTCAATATCTTCCGGCGTCAATTCACCTTCCACAGGCTTCGTTCCAGCAGCTTTTTTCTTTTGAAATTCATCGCGTTTTTGTTTTTTTAACGCCTCCCACTTTGTTTTTTGATCTGCTGTTAAAACTGAATTTAAGCCTGTATTGTACGTGTCTTTTACTTTTTTCATGGCAGGCTTTGCAGCTTCTATATTTGAGGAATTAGCTGTACGTATACTATCTAACTGTTTTGATTTAGTCACGTTAAGCGCAGTAACTTTTGTTTGTTGGTCGCTTGTTAAGTCTAATGAAGTTGTCATATATTGAGTTACTTTTTGAGCACGTTGCTCGGCCGTCATTTTCGTATGTCCACCACCAGTATGTTGACCACCACCTGTATGTTGATCAGCACCAGTATGTTGTCCATTGCCGCCATTGTGCTGATGACCGCCATGTTGTCCAAAAGAAAGGGTAGCTGTACAAGCAGCCAAAGCCAAAGTAAATACGATTTTTTTCATAAGACAATTTTGTTTAAATCAGAGATAGAAATTTAATGTAAAGTAAACGGTATTTCAAAATAATTATTGTTTGAATGAGTATATTAAGTAAAAAAAATACTGAAAATAAAATAAACGATTTGTAATACTAGCTTATAATTTCCTGTAAAAATCTTGTTTCCTATTATGAAAAAAGCGGATAAAGATTTTGTTTATTTTACTGTTCACTGATTACTAGTAAACCGTCTCGTAAAACTCTGTAACGTCAATCCATTCCATACGTGCTGCATCGGCGGCTTTAAAACCATTGATTGCATCTTCAAATACCAAGCATTGCTCAGGTGCGAGATGCATGCGTTTGGCACATTCTAAAAAAGTGTCTGGATAGGGCTTATGTTTTTTTACATCTTCTGCCGATACTAGGATGTCGATATACGCATCCACGCCAATTTGTTTGATATTGGGTAAGGCAATCTCTAAAGTCCCGCCAGTGCCCATAGACATCGGTATTTTACCATGAAATTCTTTTACGATATCCATCGTATATTTGATGGGTAGGATGGAAGGGACTTCTTCTAAATAATAAGTTTCTTTTAGAGCAGAAACTTCTTCTGCAGAAACAGATTTTACGCTTTGTAACTCCATTAAAGTCTGAAAGACTTTTACAGTAGGAGTACCAGCGCTTTTAATAAAGTAATCAAGTGGAAATTCAAATCCGTAGTGTTGTGCTGCTTTATTGCTTGCTCTATAATGTGCCGGCATTGTATCAGCAAGCGTACCATCAATATCAAAAATAAATCCTTTTATGTGAGTGGGAATTTGGAAAGTACTCATATTGAGAATAAAATAAATGAATAAGGACTTGAATGAAATAGTATATTATTTTACTGTGTTGATCACCTTTCGGATATAACGAAACATAATCCAAGCAGGATTATTTTCATCTTCTGCACCAGAAATATGCTGTAACTGCGCAATTACTTTTTCTCTGATAATTGGCGTCCGTAAAAAATGTGCAGCGTTTTCAGAAATAAAGTCCATGCGTTCATTTTCTGAATTCAATAAGAATTCGTTGTATACTTCTTTTTGTAACATAACCAATCGCTCAGAATCTATGCGTTGAAACAACTCTGATTTAATTTGTTTGGTATCTTGATCACAAATAACACAGTCTGTATCGGCTATGCATAAGCATAGATAGTAGAGGTAATGTTCGTATACCCAATTTAAAGTTGAAACGGAATGAATCATAATTAGCGTTTAGGTTTAATAATGATTGTATCGCAAATTGATTGTTTTTAATCGCAATGAATTATACTTCAATGTACACATCTTAAATGGATATAAACAAAAAAAGTCCCCTGATTTACAGGGGACTTTCAATAATAGAGTAGTTTTACTTACATGGATTACATCATGCCACCCATTCCGCCACCACCCATAGATGGCATCGCAGATTTTTCTTCTGGTTCGTCCGCAACAACACATTCTGTAGTCAATAATAAAGATGCTACAGAAGCAGCATTTTCTAAAGCCAAACGTGTTACTTTCGTAGGGTCAATGATACCTGCAGCAATCATCGCTTCGTAACGATCTTCGCGTGCATTGTAACCAAAGTCACCTGTACCTTCTTTTACTTTTTGTACGATTACAGAACCTTCCAAACCTGCATTGAATACAATTGCACGTAGAGGAGATTCGATAGCAGTACGTATAATTTGTATACCTGTTTTTTCATCTTCGTTGTGGAATGCAACGTTATCCAAAGCAGCACCTGCTCTGATTAATGCAACGCCACCACCTGGTACGATACCTTCTTCAACTGCAGCACGTGTTGCATGCAATGCATCGTCAACACGGTCTTTTTTCTCTTTCATTTCAAGTTCTGTTGCAGCACCAATGTACATGATAGCTACGCCACCAGATAATTTAGCCAAACGCTCTTGAAGTTTCTCACGATCGTAATCAGAAGTAGTATTTTCGATTTGAGATTTGATTTGATTTACACGTGCAACAATGTTTTCTTTCGTGCCAGCACCGTTTACAACTGTTGTGTTGTCTTTATCAATATTGATTTTATCAGCAGTACCTAAGTACTCAAGTGTTGCATTTTCTAATTTGTAACCGCTTTCTTCAGAAATAACAGTACCGCCAGTTAACACAGCAATATCTTCTAACATTGCTTTTCTTCTGTCACCAAAACCTGGAGCTTTAACAGCTGCAATTTTCAGTGCACCACGAATTTTGTTTACAACCAATGTAGCTAAAGCTTCACCGTCAACATCTTCCGCAATAATTAATAAAGGTCTTCCAGATTGAACAACTTGTTCTAAAATTGGAAGTAATTCCTTCATAGAAGAAACTTTTTTGTCGTAGATTAAGATGTATGGACGCTCCATTTCAACTTCCATCTTATCTGTATTTGTAACAAAGTATGGAGATAAATATCCACGGTCAAATTGCATACCTTCAACTGTTTTTACTTCAGTCTCAGTACCTTTTGCTTCTTCAACAGTGATAACACCATCTTTACCAACTTTATCCATTGCATGCGCAATCATTTTACCAATTTCGTGGTCGTTGTTTGCAGAAATGGTTGCTACTTGAGCAATCTCGTTTGAGTTAGAGATTTTTTTAGATTGAATTTTAAGATCGGCGATGATTGCAGCAACTGCTTTATCGATACCTCTCTTAAGATCCATAGGGTTTGCACCTGCTGCAACGTTTTTCAAACCTGCACCAAAAATTGCTTGTGTAAGAACAGTTGCTGTGGTAGTTCCGTCACCTGCTTGATCAGCTGTTTTAGAAGCTACTTCTTTAACCAATTGAGCACCCATGTTTTCAATAGGATCTTTCAATTCAATTTCTTTAGCTACAGAAACACCATCTTTTGTAATAGAAGGAGAACCAAATTTTTTGTCAATAATTACATTACGACCTTTTGGTCCAAGTGTTACTTTTACTGCATCCGCCAATGCATCAACACCTTTTTTTAATTTTTCGCGTGCGTCTCTATCGAATAATATTTGCTTAGCCATCTTAATTGTATATTTTTAGAAAAGTGTTAGGAATATTTTTTATTCTTTTGAAATTAAAGAATCGCGTAGATTTCAGATTCTTTCATAATCAAGTAATCTTTTCCTTCAACAGAAATTTCAGTGCTTGAATATTTACCATAAAGTACTGAATCTCCAACTTTTACTGTCATTGGTTCATCTTTTTTACCAGATCCTACAGCAACAACAATACCTTTAAGTGGTTTTTCTTTTGCTGTATCGGGAATAATAATACCAGATGCTGTTTTTGATTCTGCAACTGCTGGTTCAACCAGAACTCTGTCTGCTAGTGGTTTGATGTTAACTTTACTCATAATCTATTTTGAAATAAAAGATTTTAAAACTGTATACTTCCTCTCTGTCTAGTTTCGTGCCAAACGATTTAACAGAAATTCTGACATAAAAATAAGCTTAAAAACTGACACTATAAGTCAATAAAAAGGGTAATACAGAATATGTTGAAAGATATACGAACAAAATGTCAGTATAATTCGTTTACAAAGTATACCAAACCCGCTTATGTTATGAAACAACTAGATTCGGATTGGCTTACCAAAGGATTAATCGACTTTGAATACAAAAAATACCAACTTTTAGGGTATTTAAACTCGGTTCGCACAGATTTTGATGCGCGTTTATTATATCCTCCTTTATCAGAATTATACACGCATTATCAAAGCTTGGTTTCTATCAAGAAAAATAAACAATGTTTGAAAGATAGTTTCCCAAAAGAAATTATAGGCACAGATGCAGAAAAGGCCGAATTTATGTATCAATCCTTGATGGGAGACGATATGTTGATGCATGAAATTGAGGAGATTCTAGAATTTGCAATTCCGCAAATGGGTAATGGATTAAATCAGGGCCGAGAATTGTATGAAGAAGTAGAACTGAGCCTACACATTGAACCCATTGGATTAGAACCACTATATACCGACGCGGGTTACATATTATTAAATCAATTGCCAAATAAACTGGTGCAGGTATATCAATATGATATTACGATATTCCACCATGCAAATGAGAATTACAGAGGTATTCACACTAAAAAGATAGAAACGTACACGCAGTCCATTAGTAATAGTGTGAATGCAATGAAATTGGGCTTAATCAAAAAGTATCCTGAATTACCTAATCCTGCCACGTATTTGATTCAGACAGATATAAATTATCCTGAAAAAGAAACGGTGATGCCCGTTGCACAGTTGGCTTTGGTTCGGTATTTATCTACGAAAGCAATTTCTTAATCATAAAAAAAGCTCTGATTTCTCAGAGCTTTTTTATTCAATAATAATCGGAAATATTATTTTGCTGTATCCATCATTTGTGTTGGAGCCGCATCTGTTTCAGTAGTAGGTGCAACTGTTTCAGATGGTTCTGTTGTCATTTCTGTATCCGCGTCTTCTGGATCATTTACAGTTGGTTTTGCTGCATAGTTAAAAACAAGACAGATCACCAAAATTGTAATCGCTAAACCAATAGAAAGATTTCCTAAGAAATCACCTGTTCTTTTAGCACCGATAACTTGAGTTGAGCTGCTGAAACCATCTGCTACACCACCTTTAGAGTTTTGAGCCAATACCACTATCACCAATAAAACGGCACATAGAATTAATAAAATGGATAATGTAATAATCATTGTATGTTAGATTTTCTTTTTTAATTCTTGAATTCGAGTTGCAAAGTAAGAATTTTTTTCGGGATTTTTCAAAATCAATTCCTCATATATAGAAATTGCTTTTGAAAATTTCCCTTGTTTCTCTAATAATTTCGCGAAAGTCTCTGATACAAAGGTGGGTTTGCCTAAATCTTGACCACTATCATCATCCGAATCTTCATCTTTACTTGCTTCTGTATAGGATAATGGGGAAATAATGGGGTCTTTTTGAATAAAACGAGAAATAATCGATTTCTCTCTTTTTTTATCTGGTTTGACAACCTTATTTTTTTTATCGCGCAAATAATCTAAATAATTTAATAAAAGACTTTCTTCATTTGCTTCTCCTTGTTCTTCCAACCTACTTTCTGCTAATATCCAATCTGTATTGGTAAAGGTAATGTCTGAAGTTGATTGGGAAACGATAGACTCTATTTTTATCGGAAGAATTTCTTCCGATTCGGCTTTGGTATTTTTATCAGGAGTTTTGTTCGCGTAATTATTAATATCAAAATAATCCTTAACGCGATTATCAAAACTTAAAATCAAATCCAATACATCGTTCGATTTTATTGTATTTGGATTCGGTTTTTCTGCATCAATTAGTGCCGAATAAGACTTCTTAGGTATATCAAGTTTTGTAGGAGGCGTTTGCTTCAATGCTTCTGTTGAAGCGGTATGAGAAATATCTACATTTGTATTTGATGCCGCTATAGAAGGTTCTTGTGGTACTAAAACAGGAAATGGATTAACGACATGTTCGTTTTGTTCTACTTTTGCAGTTGTTTCAG
>NZ_CALMGQ010000058.1 GCF_937863595.1 uncultured Cytophaga sp. | reverse complement strand
AGTGCGCGCCAATAAGCTCCGCACCATGACCCTTCGCAACCACCGGTTTTAGATGTAAATCAAATTTATAAATTACTTCCACACAGGTATCCTTTTAAATTAGTTGATAAGATTGTACACCTTGACGAAAATATGATTATTGGCGTTAAGAATGTTACCATCAACGAACCGTTCTTTGAAGGACATTTTCCAGAAAACCCCGTAATGCCAGGCGTACTTCAAATTGAAGCGATGGCTCAAACGGGAGGAATCTTTGTAATGCAATCTGTACCTGATCCAGAAAACTATTGGACGTATTTCTTAAGTATCGACAATGCTAAATTCCGTCGCATGGTAGTACCTGGAGACACTCTAGTATTCAAATGCGAATTGACTGCTCCAATCAAACGTGGAATTGCTAAAATGCAAGGACAAGCATACGTTGGTGGCAATTTAGTCTGTGAAGCAAGTTTAACAGCAAGTATTGTTAAAAAGAAATAACATGAATCAACCATTAGCATATATACACCCCGAAGCTAAGATTGCTCAAAATGTAGTTATCGAACCCTTTACAACCATCCATAAAAATGTAGAAATTGGTGAAGGCACGTGGATCGGCCCCAATGTTACTATTATGGAAGGCGCACGCATTGGTAAAAATTGTAAAATTTTTCCAGGTGCATCTATTTCCACTTTACCTCAAGATTTAAAATTTGAAGGGGAAGAAACATTAACCATTATTGGCGACAATACTGTAATTAGAGAATGTGTTACGATTAGCCGTGGCACGAAAGACAAATTCAAAACAGTTGTTGGTGCAAATTGCTTATTGATGGCTTATGTGCACGTTGCACACGATTGCGTTGTTGGTGACAATTGTATCTTAGCAAATGCTGTACAAGTTGCTGGACATGCAATCATAGATGATTTTGCTATCATTAGTGGTGCAAGTGCAATCCATCAATTTTGTAAAATCGGTGCTCACACTATGGTATCTGGTGGGTCTTTGGTTCGTAAAGATGTGCCACCTTATACTAAAGCAGGTCGTGAGCCATTGAGTTACTGCGGTATCAACTCTGTTGGTTTGAGACGTAGAGGTTTTTCAAATGAAAAAATCAACGAGATACAAGATATTTACCGTGTCATCTATTTAAGAGGATTTAACAATTCTCAAGCACTCAATCACCTTGAAGTGAATTTTGCTCCTTCAAAAGAATTGGATGAAATCATACATTTCATGCGTAACTCTGACAGAGGTATCATGAAAGGAATTGGCGACTAGTGAAAATAGAAGCAAGTAACATAGGCAAACGTTTTAATAGAGATTGGATTTTCAAAAACGTCTCACTTTCTGTTGAAAGTTGCTCAAGCCTTGCCATTACAGGTTCTAACGGATCTGGAAAATCTACTTTATTACAAGTATTAAGTTCTTTAACCGTACCAACAACTGGTACGGTTTTATTTTTTAATGATACTCAAAAAGTAGATGATAGCGATTTATATAAAAGCATTTCCTTTGTTTCTCCCTATCAAGAAATCATTGAAGAAATGACACTAAGCGAATTGCTTGAATTTCATCGCTCGTTTAAAAACATTCGCATAGAAAACAGCGCCGAATTTGCAGCGTATTGCGGCATTAACAAAGGGCAAAATAAAGAGATTCGTTATTTTTCATCGGGAATGAAACAACGCGCCAAGCTTGGGCTTGCCTTATTATCTGATACTCCTCTCCTATTTTTAGATGAACCAACAAGCAACCTAGATAAGCAAGGAAGCGATTGGTATTTGAGTGAAATCAAAAAACTAATTGGAACCAAAACAATTGTCGTAGCATCGAATATACCTGAAGAGTATGCGTTTGCGGAGCAAGTGATGCGGATTAGTGACTATCAATAACTATAGTATAAATTCCAAAAAAACAAAAAACAAATTCCAAACGGCCATAAAATTCCTAGCGCAAGCATTGGTATTTACTTTTGGTTATTGCCAAATCAGATTGTTTAAATGAAAATATTTTAAATTTATTTTATTGAATGAAAAATGGCACGTTTCAAAAACTATTAATTGAGTAGATACGCAACGATCAAAGACGCGCGCGAGGAAAGAAATAATTTAAAACTAGAGCAAGTGAAATAGTGAAGATATTTCTTTCCGTTTGGAATTTGTTTTTTGTTTTTTTGGAATTTATTTAATTATCCTTCATAATTAAATCCACCCATTCCGCATACATTTTACCAGAAGGGTGTAATCCATCTTCTGCAACCAAATCAGGCTCTGTGAGCGCTCTTCTAGAAATTGGTGTAATATCGCAATACCTTAAACCTAAAGAGTCTGAAAGCTGCTTATTTGCCGCGTTAAATAAATCTATCTGCTGGGATATATACATTTGGTTGTTTTTTCCAAAAGGTGTGTAACCATAATCGGGAATGGAAACGACAAATACGTTTTCCTTTTTACCTCCTGCATATTGAATAGCACGTTCTGCTAATTGAACGAATTCTATTTTATAGGTTTCAATGTCTTTCCCTTGATATTGATTATTCACGCCGATTAAAAGTGAAACCAGGTTAAAAGTATCTTTGTAGGAAGCTGCATGGATCGCGTCAATTAAATTTGTAGTCGTCCAACCAGTGCGGGCTATTATTTTATAAGAGCTAACTTTTTTGCCAGATGCATTTAAAGAATCAGCTAACTGCGCAGGGAAATTATCTGAAGCAGGCACACTCTCCCCAATCGTATACGAATCACCCAGTGCCAAATAGCGAATCGGTTCTTTTACAACAACAACTGCTGGGGTAATGTTACTTGCATCATCTTTCATTTTACAAGATAAGAATACTAAAAGTAGAATGGTAATTAGTAGCGTTTTTCTCATAAAAGATATACGTAAATTAAATCAAACTAGATTTTATTGTAACATTCAATACTCGGAATTTGTTTGCGTCATTTTTTATTCCTTTTTAATAAAGTCTGCTTATCTTAGACATTCCAATTATCCATTTTGATCTATGAACTCAAAATCTATAACAAAGGTTTTTATATTTATTTTAACATTATTTATAGCTGAAATTGTATCAACCATTGCGAAAAATTATTTAAATATCCATCCAGGATATAAAGACCCGTATACCTTAACAGCTATTAAAATGGGGATTATTCTTGTAATTTATTATCCGGTATTTGAATTGCTGAGTGGCTTATCTGAGATTTTATCAAAGCACTTTTTCAAAAAAACAAAATCTGCAATTATTGGTGGTATACCTGGATTAATTATTGCTTTTTTAATTGGACTCATTATTTGTTATTGTGTCTTCTTAAAATTGTGGTACCACGTAAATGTGTTTGAAGTGCTGTGGAGGAAGATGTGAATTATGCGTTTTCAGCTTAATGCGAAATGCTTAATGCTTAAGGCTTTAAGCCAATACTAAACATTAGTACCTTTCTATTTTAAATAATTAATTAAAGCAATTATTAAAAGTAATCCTACTTTGTCAAGTTTACATTTAGGGCTTCATGTGATTTATAATTGCTAAAAAAATCATATCAATTCTACTTTTTATTAATTAGGTCTTTCTAAATCAATTTGTATAATCACCCGCTAAGCACCGACT
>NZ_CALMGQ010000057.1 GCF_937863595.1 uncultured Cytophaga sp. | reverse complement strand
CAACGTATCAATGGAGAAAGAATGGAGCAACTATTCCTTCAGCAACAGCAGTAAGTTATGTTGCATCTGGTATTTTGAACAACGATACCTTTGATGTGGTTATGACATCCACTGCAAGTTGTCCTTCAACTCCTACTGCAACTTCTATCCCAAAAACGATAACAGTTGGCACAACAGTTATACCAAGTGTAACAATAGCGGCTAGTCAAACGAGTATTTGTATAGGCACAAGTGTTACGTTTACAGCAACGCCAATAAATGGGGGAGCAGCAACGTATCAATGGAGAAAGAATGGAGCAACTATTCCTTCAGCAACAGCAGTAAGCTATGTTGCATCTGGCATTTTGAACAACGATGCGTTTGATGTGGTAATGACTTCTACACTAAGTTGCCCTTCAACCCCTACTGCAACTTCTATCCAAAAAACAATAACAGTTGGCACAACAGTCACACCAAGTGTTACTATAGCAGCCGATCAAACGAATATTTGTGTGGGCACATCTGTAACCTTCACAGCTACACCTGGTAATGGCGGAGTTCCAACCTATCAATGGAGAAAAAATGGAGCAACGATTCCTTCAGCAACAGCAGTCAGTTATGTTGCATCTGGTATTTTGAACAACGATAAGTTTGATGTTGTAATGACATCAACTGAAAATTGCGTTTCAACGCCTACAGTATCATCTACTCAAACTACAATAACAACAACCACTAGCGGAGTTGCATCTGTTACTGTAACTGTTGCTCCAGGTAACAATGCGTATGAAGGGCAATCGCTTACATTTACTGCAAATCCTATTAATGGTGGAGCCGCACCTACCTACCAATGGAAAAATGGCGCAACAAATATTGCAGGTGCTACAAATGCCTTATTTACAACAACCGCGCTTCAAGTTGGAAATAATTCAATTTCAGTAACGATGACGTCAAATGCAACGTGCGTTACTACACAAACTGTAGGCTCTCCATCAGCAAGTATTACAATTAATCCCTTGCCAAGCTTTACATCCAATATTGTAGGGCCTACGAGCGTGATTTCGAATCAAACATATGTTTCATTTTCAGTTCCAAATCAAAATGGCATGTCCTATGTGTGGACAGTACCTGCAGGCGCAACGATTATAAGCGGACAAAATACAAATGCTATTGCCGTAAATTTCGGTACAACAAGTGGTAATGTGAGTGTTACGCAAACAAACCCGATTGAACAAACATCTACTATTTCTTCAACAGTTCAAGTCGGAAATACAAATCCAATAGATATGCCAAGTATCGGCATTGCCGTGTCTGCATATCCGATTCCATGTAATGATTTTGTGAGTCTATCAATAGTGGGGACGAGCACCTTAGACGGAACATTTACACTGATTGATATGACGGGTAACATCGTAACTACGGGAGGGTTTGAATATTCTGGGGTGCCTATTCAAATTAAGACAGATATTGCTTCTGGCGTATATCAGTTAATTCTACAGTGGGATGCAAACACCACGATGACTCGAATTGTAAAATATTAGAAGTTCCGCAAAGCGAGTTTAAGTTAAACGCCTTAGTGAATAAATTTTATTAAGGCGTTTTTGGTTATCAGGGTATTGAAAAAAAACAGATTGCTACGTCTATCGTAACAAAGCTATTTGAATTAAAGCCCCACTTTTAATGAATAAAAAGTGGTTTAAGTATTTGACAAAAAAGAGCCCTTTTGAATTGGATAAATTCAAAAGGGCCTTTTTTATTTTATTGTCTAGAAACCTGTACCTAGCGACTGGCAACTATTTTTGCAACAATTCTTTTCTATTAAGAATGGTATCTAAAAAGCGTAAATCATTATCAGAAGTAAATATTTTATAAGGTAAAAGTAGAAATTGGCCTCTGCCCATTATAAATAAAAAGTCATTTTTTCTTTTGTATACTTTTTTGAACATATCCCATTTAACTGGGCTACCTTGTCTTTCATTTAGTTTGATCAACAATTGTCTGCTATCAATTTCATAGCTCATTTTTTCAAACATCATTTTCCCTTGCTCCATTTTAGTGGCGCCATAAAATTGGATGTACCAAAACAAGGCGTATAAAATGGGAGCTAGAATTGCTGGAATAATAAACCACCATTTATCTTCTGGCAATATAAAAGCGATACAGCCAAATACAAATGGAAAAGCGATATACCACCATTGCTCTTTTGCGATAGTCCATAAGCCTGCTTTAATAAAATCTTTAGGCAAAAGCTGGTATTTTTTTGTTTTAACAATCATGAATAAGTTCTAATTATAAATTTGAAAGAATAGTGAATGCTTAATTTCAGTGCAAGTTACGCAAAATTATCCTTTGTGAATCGCTTTAGTAAAAAAGCTGATATGTAATTATAGCGCTTTTAGGCTCATATCTTTACTGCTATAGCTGTGACTCAATGAACCGATAGAAATAAAATCAACACCAGATTCTGCTACAGCAACAATTGTTTTTTCATTAATGCCACCCGAAGCTTCAATTTCAGCCTTGGTACCAATGATGCCAACAGCCTCTTTCATAAGTGTTGGGCTCATGTTGTCAAGCATGATACGGAAAGCACCACCTTCGGCAAGCGCTTCTTTAACCTCCTGTATATTTCTCGTTTCGATTTCAATTTTAAGGTCTTTATGCGTTCGGTTTATATAGTCTTTGCAATTTTTTAATGCATTGGCTACACCACCTGAGTAATCAACATGATTGTCTTTTAACAAAATCATATCAAAAAGTCCATAACGATGATTTACTCCACCACCAATTAATACCGCCCATTTTTCAAGCATTCTAAAGTTGGGTGTAGTTTTTCGAGTATCTAATACCTTTGCTTTTGTATGGTTTATAATAGATTGTAATGAATGCGTGTAGGAAGCGATTCCACTCATACGTTGCATCGTATTTAAAACCAATCTTTCAGAAACCAATATGGAATGTACAGAGCCAGATACTGTTAAGGCTATTTGACCAAACGTAAATGGATCTCCATCCTGCATGCGAATGTCAAGTTCGAGTGCGGGGTCTACGCGTTCGAATATTTTTTTTGCAAGATTTATTCCTGCGAGTATCCCCGAATCTTTAAGGATCAATTGAGCTTTACCCATTTTTCCTTGGGGAATGGATGCAAGAGAAGTATGGTCTCCATCGCCAACATCTTCAAATAATGCTGCATCGATAAAAGAATCTATGCGTTCTGGGGTTAAATAAGTATAATGCATACTGCAAAATTAAGTTTTTAAACAGGAAAAGAAATACAGAACGGTATTCTTTTAAAAGTAGTGAAACAAAAAATCCCACCTATTGGCGGGATTTTTTGCGAAAATATACTATATAAACTAAACTACATGAAATTACTTACGCTCTATTATAATTGAATCAATTAAGAATTTTCCATTTACAGGCTTTAAAACCATTGTTACTCGCATAGAACCCGTTGCCGTAACATATTCCCCAATGGTGAATTTAAAATCTTCTTTATCAAGCACTTTGTGTATGTATGTGAAATTTGTTGGCGGGTATTTTTTCATGAAATCCCGCATCACAAATTCTGCTTGAGTTTTGCTATAATTATTTCGGTCCTGATCTGGAAGCTGAATTTCAACCATATTCCCCATATAGTTTGTTAAATCTTTTGAATCGGAAGACTTAACGGAAATACGTATGCTCTCAATAATTTCAGGAACAGATGAATTTGTCTGTGCTTGAACATCGTTGAAAGTGCCAAGCAATGTTGAAACTGCTGCGACAAACAAAAAACGGATAGACAAGTGTTTATTCATATTATAAAAGATGTAGCTAAAATAATGCCAGACTTTGTTTTCATTTGCAATCGTTCTTATAGAATTCATAACACACATATTTATAGGCATATAAAATTTATTAGGCACTATGAATGGATTTACTTGGATATTCATAAATCGATTCATTTCTTCTGAATACGTCCCTAAAGTTGATTCGTTATGTAAAGTTTAAAAGCAATTCGCCTATTCTCAGAGAATTTATTCATAATTTTAGAAATATTAATCGAAGCATATAAGAAAATAAGTACAATGAATAAAAAAGTAATTTTAATGATACTAGATGGTTGGGGTTTAGGCACCAATCCCAAAGTTTCGGCAATCGCTGCAGCTAAAACTCCCTTTGTTGATTCGTTATTTTTAAAATACCCGCACAGTAAGTTAGAAGCTTCTGGTCTTGCAGTTGGTTTGCCAGTTGGGCAAATGGGAAACTCGGAAGTTGGCCACATGAATATTGGCGCCGGTCGTATTGTATATCAAGATTTGGTTAAAATAAACCTTGCGGTTGAAAACAATACCTTAGCAGATGAGCCAGCTATTAAAGACGCATTTAATTACGCAAAATCAAATAACAAGAAAGTACATTTTATTGGTTTGGTTTCAGATGGTGGCGTGCATTCACATGTGAACCATGTAAAAGGACTTTGTACAATCGCGCATCAATATGGTTTGAAAGATGTGTTTGTACATGCCTTTACAGACGGAAGAGATTGTGACCCCAAAAGTGGTTTGGGATTTGTTCAAGAACTAGAAGCATCAATGGCTAAAACGACAGGTAAAATCGCTTCTATTGTTGGGCGTTATTTTGCTATGGATAGAGATAATCGTTGGGAACGCGTTAAGTTGGCCTATGATGTGATGGTTCATGGCGAAGGTGCTCATGCAACAGACGCTCTTAAAGCGATTCAGAATTCATATAATGAAGGCGTAACGGATGAATTTATTAAACCCGTTGTAATTGTTGATTCTGCAGACCAGCCCATTGCTAAAATTGAGCAAGGAGATGTTGTTATTTGTTTCAACTTTAGAACAGACCGCGGTCGCGAGATAACAGTAGCATTGACACAAAAAGATTTTCATGAACAAAATATGTTCAAACAAGATCTATACTATGTAACGATGACGAATTATGACGATACATTTAAAGGAGTTAAAGTCATTTTCGATAAAGACAATTTAAGTAATACGCTGGGTGAAGTGTTGGAAGCTGCTGGCAAAAAACAGATCCGTATTGCAGAAACCGAGAAATACCCTCACGTAACATTCTTCTTTTCAGGAGGCAGAGAACAGCCATTTAATGGAGAGAAGAGATTGATGGCTGCCTCACCAAAAGTTGCTACATATGATTTGGCTCCAGAAATGAGTGCTAATGAGATAAAAGAAAAAATCGTTGCTGAATTAATTTCTAAAGACCCTGATTTTGTAGTCTTAAACTTTGCAAACCCAGATATGGTAGGGCATACAGGCGTTTTTGAAGCTGCAGTCAAAGCATGTGAAGTTGTTGATGGATGTACAGAAGCTGTTGTTACTACAGCATTGGAAAATGGGTATACAGCAATTGTTATTGCAGATCACGGCAATGCAGATTTCATGATTAATGAAGATGGAACCCCAAATACAGCTCATACAACAAACCTTGTACCGTGTATTTTAATAGACAAGACGCATACTAAACCCCTAAAGAATGGTAAACTAGGCGATTTGGCCCCTACAATTCTTGAATTAATGGGTGTTGCAAAACCTAAAGAAATGACAGGAGAATCTCTTTTATAAGAAAAGCATAATCCTTTTTTATTTCGTTTAAAAAGTCCCGGCCTAATCCGATTATTATCGGATTGGACGGGACTTTTTTATGCCTAAATTTTATATTTTAATATAAAAAAGTAAATAATTGAATTTGTTGGGTTAAAATTTACCCTGAAAATTAAAAAAATTTACTTTATTTTAAAAATATAGATTAAATTTTAACTTATTTTTAATTTATTGGTACAAATATGAATAATATAAGGTTAAATTTTAACTATCAATACGTGAAAACACGTAGATTTCCTTAGAATAGCAATTTTTATGAAGTTAAGGGGGTTTTCATAAATAGTAGTAATTGTATTATTCTAATTTTGTAGTAATTTTGATTTTTTTGTTTAATTATTAAATCATTGTATTATTCTAATATTAAGTACTCTTTATGACAAAATAGTACACTATTTTAAGATTTTAGTAAGAAGTGATATTTGGTAGGAATGGTATTTTACCCTATGTTTACATCATGGACGATATGAATATTCTAACCCGGTATAAAATATCACCCATATATTGACCAACCCTTTTATCAATTTATTACCAACTAAACGAATTAATGTTATGAAAAAATTTGCACTCGTTACGCTGGCATCTTTACTGTTCTCAGCGTTTACCTCTCAAGCAGGAATTAATGAAGATTCTACAAAATCTGGAAAATTGACCGTTTCTGGTTATGTAGATGTTTATTATCAATATAACTTAAACAATCCTTCTGTAGATCCAGGTCTTACATTTTCTGAAAACCCAGGTAGAATTTTCGATATCAAAAACAATCAATTCTCTTTAGGGCTTGCGCAAACAAAATTTGCCTACACAACAGAAAAATCAGAAGTAGTAGTAGATCTTACTTATGGACCAAACTCCATATTGGGTAATTTTGGTAACGTTGCTGGCGGAAATGACTTGATGATTAAGCAGGCTTATATGTCTTACATGTTTACAAAAAAACTAAATGTAACAATTGGCCAATTTGGTACGCATATTGGCTATGAATTGATTGACGCTCCACTTAATTACAATTATTCACTTTCTTACCTATTTGGTAACGGTCCATTCTACCATACTGGTGCTAAGGCTTCCTATGCAATCACTGAAACTTTTGGTATAATGGCAGGGGTAGTGAATGGATGGGATGAAATGTTTGATTTTAACGGCACGAAGTCCGCAATCGCTCAAATATATGTTGCACCAACAGACGGGTTTAATATTTATGTAAACTACATCGGTGGTGATGAAAGAAACGGATATTCATTTCCAACATTGGGTACACCAGGAGCTAAAATTGCAACAACTGCTAAAACAGTTTCACACTTATTCGATTTAACAACTACATATCAACTAACAGATGCCTTTAAATTGGGTTTAAATGCAGCATATGGTTTTGGTAATAACTTAAAATTAAATGCAGCCGAAGCAGATGGATATTCTAAAGGCTCATGGGGCGGCGCGGCATTGTATGCAGATTACCGATTCTCTGATTTCTTTGGATTAGGTTTACGTGCAGAGCATTTTATTGACAAAGATGGTCTTAGATATATCTCAAGCACATTTGGTCAAGGTTGCGAAGTAAGCGAATTTACGTTAACAGGAGATTTAAAATTTATGGACGGGCACTTTAACTTGAAGCCTGAATTCAGAATTGATGTAGCAAAAGTTAATGATAATGCTGGCGGTACTGCTAAGGGGTTTACGAGTAATCCTGGCGATCCTAGCAAAGCAAAAACGACCAACTTACAACCAACAATAGGAATGGCCGCTATCTATGCATTCTAATTAGAAATACAAAAACGAACAATATTTAAGATTACGGTTAATTTTTTAATCTGGTTAGTAAAGAAACCCAGTCACCAATACCCTCGGTGCTGGGTTTCTTGTTTTTATGCAGTTATCAGTGGCTAGTTTCTACGAACTAGACAACTAAACATTATATTTAGTACCATAATTTGGCTCCATTGCATTGGGTTGGGAAAAGGCATAATTTATTTCATTTTTTATTTCACCTCAATAATTACACATTTTTACTACTTTACACTTTAAACTTTACACTTTAAACTTATTACTTCCGTATCTTTGCCGTTATTATTTAATGAAATAAATGGAACACTTTTATTCAGATTACAAAATAGGCATGCTTGGTGGCGGTCAGCTAGGTCGAATGTTATTGCAAGCTGCTGTAGATTATAATCTTGAAATTCACGTCTTAGATCCAGATGCCGATGCTCCTTGTAAAAAATGGGGTGCTAGTTTTGCGCAAGGTTCATTAACTGATTACGACACGGTTTACCAATTTGGTAAAGATATGGATTTGATTACCATCGAAATTGAAAATGTAAATGTTGAAGCATTAAAAAAACTTCAAGAGGGTGGAACAAAAGTATTTCCCCAACCAGAAGTCATAGAAATGATTCAAGATAAAAGACTTCAAAAAGAATTTTATTTAAATCACAATATACCAACAGCTCCGTTTGTATTAACGAACACAAAAGAAGACATCCAAAACCATTTAGACTTCCTTCCTGCTGTACATAAGTTGGGCAAAGAAGGCTATGATGGTAAAGGGGTTCAAGTAATAAATACCAAAGATGATATTTCAAAAGGCTTTGATAAGCCGGGTATATTAGAAAAGAAAATTGATTTTGAAAAAGAATTGAGTGTAATTGTAGCACGTAATTCGGACGGAGAAATTACCACCTTCCCAACAGTTGAAATGGTATTTCATCCGGTTCAAAATTTGGTTGAATTTTTATTTTCTCCAGCAGAAATTTCAGAGGACTTACATAAAAAAGCTGAAAAAATTGCACGTACTGTAATCAATGAAATTGGGCTAGTGGGAATACTTGCAGTAGAAATGTTTTTAACAAAAGAGGGTGAAATTTTAGTAAATGAAATTGCTCCTCGTCCACATAATAGTGGGCATCAAACCATACAAGCAAATTACACATCGCAATACGAGCAGCATTTGAGAGCTATTTTAAATATGCCATTAGGTTCTACTTACCAACACTGCCCTGCAGCAATGGTTAATTTATTAGGTGAGCCAGGATATGTTGGCGAAGCAATATTTGATGGCCTCGAAGATGCATTAAACATTGAGGGGGTATTCCCACATTTGTACGGAAAAAAAATAACAAAACCATTTCGTAAAATGGGACATGTTACAATTTTAGACCAATCTATTGATGGGTTAAAAAAGAAATCAGAACAAGTAAAAGAACTTATAAAAATTATAGCATGAGCAAGCCGTTAGTAGGAATCATAATGGGTAGCCAATCAGACTTGAAAATAATGTCTGCCGCTGCTGATATCTTAGAAAAATTTGGAATCGCATTTGAACTCACCATCGTTTCTGCACATAGAACGCCAGAACGTATGGTTGAATATGGACAATCAGCTGTTGCTAAAGGGTTGAAATGTATCATTGCAGGCGCGGGCGGCGCAGCTCATTTGCCCGGCATGGTTGCGGCATTAACAACATTACCTGTTATTGGAGTACCAGTAAAATCCTCTAATTCCATAGATGGATGGGATTCTGTTTTATCTATTTTACAAATGCCTTCTGGCGTACCTGTTGCTACTGTAGCTCTTGATGGAGCCGCAAACGCAGGGATTATTGCAGCACAAATTATTGGGGCATTTGACGAAAATATTCAAAAGAAATTACAAGCTTATAAAATTGAATTGAAAACAAAGGTGGAAGAATCTGTAGCATCAATAGATAAAAATGGGTTTAGATCATTGATCAAATAAAAACGAAACAATGAGAATTTTTTTGCTATCTTTTTTACTATTTGCTCATTTTGTTCAAGCCCAACAAGAGGTTCGGTGGGCTTGCAGAATTGAAGGGACAAATGAGTCCCATACAGGCTTATCTTATGGTCCCGACAATGCACTAGGCGTGCCGCAGGTATACCCTGCTTTTGGTGCACAGCTAAATCCAAACGCTTGGGTTGTTGGTGGAAATAGCCAAGGATATAAATCGGATAAAATATTTTTGAAGATCTCGTTTTGTGACCCAATTTTAGCTGAGCAAATCGTTGTAGTTGAATCATATAATCCAGGTTCGATTACCACTATAACCATCATTGAAGCTTCGGGTAAGATTTCAAAAGTATATAGCGCACAAAGTAAACCGATAAATGAAAAATCACGCATTTTATCTATTCCGATAAAAAAAACCACTACGCCTGTTGTCGCAATGATTATTACTGCATCTAATCAAGAATCTATAGAGTGGAATTATATAGATGCAATTGCAGTGGCTTCAACAAAAGATCCGATTGATTTATCCATACATTTAAGTGCCGATGTAATGCTTATTGGTAACTCTAAACCCTTGAGCGATGCAATCAATACTACGGCACTCGAAACATATCCAATCATATCTTCAGATGGAAATATTTTATATTTTGCACGCCTGGGTGATCCAAATAATATAGAAGACCCATCTACAACTGATATTTGGTATTCAACAAAATCTTCTGAAGGGACTTGGGCAAAAGCAAAAAATATTGGTCGGCCATTAAATAACGCAGCACATAATTTTGTTAGTTCAATCACCTCAGATGTGAACACACTTGTCATTGCAAATACCTATAATGCTGATGGAAGTTCTAAAGGAGATGGTGTATCCTTGTCTAACTATACGCTGAAGGGCTGGGAAGTTCCTAGAGCCATGAAAATTGATGAGTTTCAAAATGCCAATGAATTTGTATCGTATTTTTTAGCATCCGATGGCAAAACATTGTTGATGAGTGTTGAAATGCCAGATTCGAAGGGTGGCCTAGATATATATGTAAGCTTTATCAAAGATAATAATTCCTGGTCTAAACCCTTAAACATCGGAAAGCAAATAAATACGTTTCAATCCGAGGCAACTCCGTATTTGGCTTCAGATGGAAAGACAATGTACTTTGCTTCAGAGGGACATTTAGGTTATGGCGGCTATGATATTTTTATGACAAAACGTTTAGACAATAGCTGGACAAATTGGTCTACACCTATTAATCTAGGTCCTAATGTAAACTCAATCTATGCTGACTTAAGTTTTTCTATGCCCGCTTCAGGGGATATTGCTTATACCTACGTACTACGAAATAAAACAAATCTAACAGATATATATTCCGTTTCATTAGCGCCATCTTTAAAGCCCGAACCTGTGACAATGATTAAGGGTAGGGTGTTGGATGCGAAAACGGGGCTGCCAATTGATGCGAAAATATTTTACGATCTATTAGAAACGGGCAGCAACAAAGGTGTTGCACATTCAAATGCTGTTACGGGGGAATATCAAATTGTATTGCCTAGTGGAAATGCGTATGCATACAGAGCTACTGTGTCAGGTTATTTTTCGATAAATAAAAATATAACAGTGGAGTCAAATTCATTTTACACGGAAATTCAAGTAGATTTACTGCTTGTGCCTATTGAAACAGGGCAAAAAATTGCATTGAATAATGTTTTTTTTAATCAAAGCACGGCAATATTAATTGAATCTTCTTTTGCTGAATTAGATCGAATTGTTGAAATTTTAAATGAGAACCCTGCAGTAAGAATTCAATTGGATGGACATACGGATAACCAAGGAAATCCTACACTAAATATTGAATTATCTCAGTCGCGCGTTGAAACCGTAAAGTCCTATTTTGTAACACATGGGATTGATACAAAACGAATTACAACAAAATCATTTGGAGGAAGCAAACCCATTGCTCCAAATGATTTAGAAGAAAATAGGAAAAGGAATAGAAGGGTTGAAATTGTAATTATTTCACACTAAGATAAGTAAGCATATCAGGCAATTTTTAACTAGTTATCAGTAACTTATAAAGTTTCATTTGTGAAATAAAAATTCGTACCTTCCAATTCTAATATTAGTAGCAATATGTTTGATGCGTTTTTAACACTTGATGGGTGGATGAGCTTGCTCACACTAACAATCATGGAAATAGTTTTAGGAATTGACAATGTGATTTTCATTTCCATTATTTCTGATAAATTAAGCCCAGAAATCCAGTCTAAAGCTCGATTTGTAGGTTTGGCTGGAGCCTTAGTCATTCGAATTATATTACTTTCATTTATTACGTATTTGGTCGGAATGGATAAAAGTATTTTTACTGTTTTTGATATTGGCTTTAGTTGGAGAGATTTAATATTAATAGCTGGGGGCTTATTCTTAGTGTATAAAAGCACCTCTGAGATTTATGAAAAAATGGAAGGTCATGTAGAAGTACATGAGGGGAAAGCAAATAAAAGTTTAAGCACTGCAATCATGCAGATCATTTTGTTGGATGTGGTCTTCTCTTTTGATTCTATCTTAACGGCTGTAGGCTTGTCTAATCACATTGAAATAATGGTTATTGCAGTTGTTATTTCAATGGTGGTGATGTTAATTTTTGCATCTACAATTAGCAACTTTATCAACAAACACCCTTCGGTTAAGGTACTAGCATTATCGTTTTTATTGATGATTGGTATACTTTTAATTGCAGAAGGTTTTGATCAACACGTACCTAAAGGCTACATTTACTTCTCTATGTTCTTCTCGTTATTAGTTGAAGCCATTAATATGTATTCAAACAAAAGAAATAAAACGCGCGAAAATATTGAAAAAGCTGTTTTAGAAGACTTGAAAGAAGAGAGAAAATAAGAATGCAGGTTTTAGAAAATGAAGTATTAAAAGTTGCAATTTCTGCTAATGGCGCTGAGCTGCAAAGTATCTACCATAAAACGGTTCAACTCGAATATTTGTGGCAAGGCGATCCTGTAGTTTGGCCACGTAAAGCACCCGTATTATTCCCGATTGTTGGAAAGGTAAAGAACAACGAGTATACTGTAACTGACAAGAAGTATTCTTTAACACAGCATGGCTTTGCACGTGATCGCATGTTTGATTGCATACATTTTACGAATACTTCCTGCACGTATAGATTGAGTCATTCAGAAGCATCGCTTCTTGTATTTCCTTTTGAATTTGAATTGGATGTTATTTATACCATCGAGGGAGAATCACTAACGGTATCGTATCGTGTTTTCAATCCTTCGACAAGTAAGGAACTCTATTTTTCTATTGGCGCACATCCCGGGTTCAACTGCCCTTTAGTAGAAGGCGAAACCTTCGAAGATTATTATTTAGAATTTGAAAAATCCGAAAAACTAAGTCGTGTTTTGTTAGAAGGTGGTTTGCGTAGTGATGCTTCCGAAGAAGTATTACTCACAAATAAAAAGCTTCCCTTATCGGCCGATTTATTCACAGTTAAAGATGCAATTGTAGTTTCTGGCTTGTATTCAGAATGCATTTCTTTAAAATCTAAAAAATCAAGCCATGGATTGCATTTCAATTATAAAAATTATCCATGGTTTGGAATTTGGTCAAAACCTGGTCCGTTTATTTGCTTAGAGCCATGGATGGGTGTTGCAGACGATATTCATTCTGATGGTAATTTTATAAAAAAAGAGGGTATTCAATCCTTAAAACCGAATACAGAAAATTTATTTAGTTATTCGATCTCGTTGTTTTAATAAAAAATCATCCATCAAAAATCCTCCAAAAACTATAAGCAAGGGCAATATGGGGAGCAAATATTTTTCCCAAGTCAAATAGGATAAACTCATTGTTAATAAAAAGAATAACCAACTCATGCATATTAAAAAAGCGGGCGATTGGTAATTTTTAAACGCTTTTTCTACTAGCAATACAATCACCAAAGACGAACACATAAAAAGTAAGAGCCAAATTCCTTGCTCTATATACTGGGGTAATGTATGCGTTGCTTTATGGATCAAACCAATGGTGTCGATATGTATGATAGAATCAATAGCAACTTGGGAACCTTGGACAGGAAACAGTCCAAACCAAATAGCCGATAAAGGCACCACAAATAGCAGGTGATTTTTTTTAGTATTTTTTAACATTAAAAATAACAATGGGAATGTATAGACCATGCTAGCTGCCATATATGCCGTTATAGCATCCCAATGAAATGTATATGCTCTATGGATGTATAACTCTTTAAGAGTGTTATCTGGACTTGCTCCGCCCCAGAAAACCATCAAAGCAGCAAACCCAACAACAGGAATTAAAAGCAATAGCTCTTGCTTTATTAATGCGTTGTTAATTTTAAAGGATTGTTTTGAAAAAATAAAAATTGCGATTACAGGCAAAAACAATATCATGTATTGTCTACATAAAATTGCAAGTAATAACCAAATGGAGGTTGCTAAATACTTTCTATCAATCAAATAAATAAAAACCCACAACATACATAATTCACACATCAAATCCGTGTATACAAAAAAACCTACACCGATAAAATATGGGTTAAGGGTTAAAATTAAAATACATATATAGGATGTAAGGTTACTTAATTGAAATTTCTTAAAAAGTTGAAAAGCAGAAATGATTGTAATAAAAGTTATTAATATAGAAAGCACACGCAAAGTGGCTAAGCTTGAGCCAAAGAGCCAACCCCAAAATGCATAGAGTATGAAGGGAAGAGGTGTTGACATCTCTTCGTAATGTTTAAGGGTAGGTAATAACGGTTGATTAATAAACTCAAGTATCGTAAAATAGAAATGTTCTTCATCTGTCCATGCTCTAAAGTCAAAACCGAAAAATACCATTAGTCCTATGCAATAAAATGTTGCATAGGTAATGATTATGAAATTTTCTAAAGAGATATGTTTTTTTGAAACAGGCACGATTTTGATATTTTACATACAATACTACCAATAATGTATGAAAAGAAAAATTAGATAAAAACAATGCCGTCAACACATTGGAATTGACGGCATTGTTTAAAACATTGTATCTAATAATAAGGTTAGTATAGAGGCAATTTTTAATTATTGCTAAATCCAAAATCATCACCAAGTTCTTCGTCCTCATCGTCTTCGTCAGGCTTGTTTACATCGAACATGGATCCTACTAAATCTTTAAATTGAAATTCGCGATCCAATTTATTTTTACTCAACTGAGAAAATTCAGCCAATCCATTTAACAAGAATTCCATTAATAATAATTGTTGCTCTGCACTTGCTGTAGGCACATGCTTTTCAACCAATTGTTTTAAACCAGGAATAGAAAGAAGTGTTTTTTCATATTCAGGATGACTCATTTCATTCAGAATATCTATTGTATTTCCTTCGCCAAACCAATCTACTATTGGAGCATAGATATTTTCTTTCTTTTTGTCTTTTTTTAACTTCTCCGGATTTGGAAATAAGTTTGTAAACTCTGAACGAATTGCTTTTCCTATTAAGAAATAGGCAACAGTTGCAATCCCTTCTAATTCTCCCTCATATACAAGTTCTACTTTCCCAGTTATGGAAGGGATTACAGCATATAAATCTGCAATACGCGCATGCGTATTTTTTTCACCATTGATCAACATGCGTCGTTCTGCAAAACTAAATAAGTTTTCCATAGCAGAAATGGTCATACGTGCTGATACCCCGCTCTTCTGATCTACAAATTCACTTTCACGTGCTTGAAAAGCAATTTCTTCAATCAGTATTTTTAATAAATCATCAATATGAACATGCTTGCGTTGGTGCTCTGAAATGTTTGCTTCTTGTGCTGTAATTTCTTTTGAAATTTCAATCGATTTAGGGTAATGCGTTAATATTTGAGAATCAATTCGGTCTTTCAGCGGTGTAACGATAGAGCCTCTATTGGTATAATCTTCTGGGTTTGCAGTAAATACAAATTGAATATCTAAAGGCAAACGTAATTTAAAACCTCTGATTTGTATATCCCCTTCTTGCAACATATTAAATAATGCAACTTGAATACGTGCTTGCAAATCGGGCAATTCGTTGATAACAAAAATCCCTCTATGCGAGCGTGGTATTAAACCAAAGTGAATGACACGTTCATCTGCATAGGTTAATTTTAAGGCAGCAGCTTTGATTGGATCTACATCACCTATTAAATCAGACACAGAAACATCGGGTGTCGCCAACTTTTCTGTATAACGCTCACTTCTATGTATCCACTGTATGGGGGTGTTGTCTCCATTCTCATCAATAGCGTCGATAGAAAATCTAGAAAGAGGCTTAAGTGGATCGTCATTCAACTCAGAAAATGCTACAATTGGCATGTACTCATCTAATAGATGTGTCATCAGGCGAGCAATACGCGTCTTTGCTTGTCCACGCAAACCCAATAAGATGATATTGTGCTTTGCAAGTATGGCAGTCTGCAACTGTGGGATTACCGTATCTTCAAAGCCTTGAATTCCCACAAATGGATTTTCTTTCTTTTTTAATGCGTCGATTAAGTTGTCACGCATTTCTTCTTTTACACTTTTTGATTTATAACCCGCAGCCTTTAGTTGGCCTAGTGTGCGGATTTTTTTCATGTCGTACTTCATGTCAAACTTTTAGTAATAATTTTAAATTCATATATGAAATCCCAAAAAAACAAAAAACAAATCCCAAACAGAATCGGATTCTATATCCGTTTGGATTTTGTTTTTTGTTTTTTGGAATTTTAAAGACTGTGCTTTACCTCACAGTCTTTTTCCTATTCTTTATATAATCTTCAAACACAAAATCACCCAAGCCATCGAGTCCGCTATAAAATGCTTTACCGTTATTTGTCTGAGTAAACTCTCGCACGAACTGCTGCAGGTAGGGGTCGCGGGCTATCATAAAGGTTGTAATGGGAATTTTTAATCGTCTACATTGAGCAGCCATATTCATGGTTTTGGTAATGACTTTTCGATCGAGGCCAAAACTATTTTTATAATACCTGCCATTTTCTTTTATACAAGTTGGTTTGCCATCTGTTATCATAAAGATTTGTTTGTTTGGCGTTTTTCTTCTTCGAAGAATATCCATTGCCAATTCTAAACCGGCATAGGTATTTGTGTGATAGGGGCCTACTTGCAAGAATGGCAAATCTTTTAATTCTACGGGCCATGCATCGTCTCCAAATACAATGATATCTAAAGTGTCTTTTGGATATTTTGTTTTAATCAATTCTGCCAGTGCCATTGCTACTTTTTTAGCAGGCGTAATTCGATCTTCGCCATACAAAATCATAGAGTGGGAAATGTCAATCATCAACACCGTCGAACTTGAAGATTTGTGTTCGCGTTCGCGTATGGATAAATCGGAATCGTATAATTTAAATTCATCAATACCATGATTGACTTGTGCATTGTGGATGGACGAAGTCATGTCAATGGAATCCAAGGTGTCGCCAAACTGAAATGGTCTTATATCTGAATTGAATTCATCTCCAACGCCACTTTGAGTAGTTTTGTGATTACCAACAGAGCTTTTTTTAAGTTTGCCAAAGATTTCTTCCAGCGCTGATTTACGAATGCTTTGTTCTGTTTTAGATGTAGGCTGGGGGATAGAGCCACTGCCAGGAACATCGGATATATACCCGTTTTCTTTTAAATCGTTTACAAAGTCACCCATTCCATAATTTGAATCAATAAATTTATATTGTTGATCCAATTCACTCATCCATGTTAATGTCTCAGAAACATCCCCGTTGGTGAGTTGCAATAAATGAATAAATATTTTTTTAAGTCCCTCAAACCCTTTTTCTTGGTTCGCTGGGGGTACATACGTGGAGAATCTATTGCCAATCATAATTTGATAACACGCTAAAGGAGCATTTAGTTGAAGATAGGTATAAAATAAAAATGAAACACTTGATATAAATTAAAATTTATAACTAGACAGAAATTTCCGTTTTGAAACAAGCCGTTTTTCTTTAAAAAATCATATTATCTAAAAAAACCTGATTTTGAACTAGAAACAATACTTTCATTTTTATAAAATTTATATATTATATTATTAATCAGTGTAATATACGTATATATTATGTTTAATAGTATCGTTCCATTCTTTTGGAGGCCGTAATAATTATGTAATTTAAGATGCTATTTCGTTCATATTTCGCTATTTTTGTTTATACCGTATTCTTAGTATGTTAAAAATAGTTGAATCAGTTTAGGTATTTACATCTAATTTTGATGTTAAGGTCTAATTATCAGATTTTTATATTTTTAATAGGATTTGATTAAGTATTGCGGCAATTAATTAGTAGAAATACAAATAAATAGTTCGAAGTATCATTATGGGAAAAAGAATTTTCGTTTTCGACACAACACTTAGAGATGGTGAGCAGGTTCCCGGTTGTCAATTGAACACTGAGGAAAAAATCATTGTGGCGAAAGCGTTAGACGAATTAGGTGTCGACATAATCGAAGCAGGTTTTCCGGTTTCAAGTCCTGGAGATTTTAATTCAGTTGTAGAAATTACCAAAACAGTAACACGTCCAACTATTTGCGCATTAACTCGTGCTAAAGAGGCGGATATCAATATTGCTGGTGAGGCATTGCGTTTTGCAAGACGTAGTCGTATTCATACAGGTATTGGTAGTTCTGATATTCATATTGAACACAAACTTCGTACTACGCGCGAAAATATTCTTGAAATGGCTGTAGCTGCTGTAAAGCAAGCTAAAAAAGTTGTGCATGAAGTTGAATTTTTCTGTGAAGATGCTGGTCGTGCAGACGAAGCATTTCTTGCACGCATGGTAGAAGCTGTGATTGATGCAGGTGCTGATGTTGTAAACATTCCAGACACTACTGGATATATGTTGCCATGGCAGTACGGTGAACGCATTAAATATTTGATGAATAATGTTTCTAATATTGATAAAGCAATATTAGCAGCACATTGTCATAATGACTTAGGTTTAGCAACAGCAAATTCACTTGCTGCTTTGACCAATGGCGCCCGTCAGGTTGAATGTACTATCAATGGTATTGGCGAACGCGCTGGTAACACTGCATTAGAAGAAGTAGTAATGGCGATGGAATGTCATAAAGAAACATTAGGTTTCGTTACAGGAATTAATCATAAAAAACTTGTTCCGATTAGTCATTTAGTATCTACACTAATGAAAATGCAAGTACAACACAACAAAGCAATTGTTGGTAGAAATGCATTTGCACACTCTTCTGGTATTCACCAAGATGGCTTCTTAAAGCATCGTGAAACGTACGAAATTATTGATCCTGCAGCAGTAGGTGCAGATTCTTCTTCGATCATTTTAACAGCACGTAGTGGTAGAGCAGCCTTAAATCACCGTTTGGCAACAATCGGTTATATGTTATCTAAAGATCAATTGGATCAGGCATATACGCAGTTCTTAGATATGGCTGACCATCTTAGAAAAGTAGAAGACGAAAACTTACACGAGTTAATGCGTGGCAAAGTTTACGCAAAGTAATTGTTGAGACAAAATAAAATAATATACACTAGTATCTTAATATAGAAAATGGGAACGACCTTATTCGAAAAAGTTTGGAATGCACACGTTGTAACAGAAGTGAAAGATGGTCCAAGCATCTTGTACATCGATAAACAATTAATTCACGAAGTAACAAGCCCGCAAGCATTTGCTGGTATTGAAAAAAGAGGCATTGGTGTTTTTCGTCCAGAAAGAACATTAGCAACACCCGATCACAACGTTCCTACTAAAGGTCAAAACTTGCCAATTGTTGAAGATTTATCTCGTTTTCAAGTTGATAAATTAACTGAAAACTGCAACAAGTTTGGCGTTACATTATATGGCTTAGGTCACGCATCTCAAGGGGTTGTACACGTTGTTGGACCTGAAACAGGAACAACGTTA
Source organism: uncultured Cytophaga sp. (assembly GCF_937863595.1). Lineage (GTDB taxonomy): Bacteria > Bacteroidota > Bacteroidia > Cytophagales > Cytophagaceae > Cytophaga. The sequence continues at coordinate 135,477 of NZ_CALMGQ010000057.1, read as the reverse complement.
CCGGGTATGACGATCGTGTGTGGTGATTCACACACTTCTACACACGGCGCTTTTGGATCCATTGCATTTGGTATCGGTACTTCAGAAGTGGAGCAAGTATTGGCTACGCAGTGTTTGATGCAAACAAAAGCTAAAACATTAAAAATTGAAATCAACGGAACACTTTCTAAAGGTGTAACGGCGAAAGATATTATCCTATATGTAATTGCGCAGATCTCTGCAGCAGGTGGCACAGGATACTTTGTTGAATATTGTGGTTCTGCAATTACGTCTCTTTCTATGGAAGCGCGTATGACGATCTGCAACATGAGTATTGAAATGGGTGCTCGTGGCGGTATGATTGCTCCGGATGAAACTACTTTCAACTACATTAAAGGACGTGAATTTGCTCCTAAAGGTGCTAAGTGGGATGAAGCAGTTGCATACTGGAAAACATTATTCACAGATGCGGATGCAACATTTGATAAAACATTAAAATACGATGCTGCGGATATTGGTCCGATGATTACCTACGGAACGAACCCAGGCATGGGCATCAGTGTAAATAAAAATATTCCTTCAATTGATCAAATTGAAGAAAGCAATAAAGTAACCTTCAAAAAAGCTCTTGATTACATGGGTTTCCAAGCAGGGGATTCATTGATTGGCAAACAAGTAAACTGGGTATTCTTAGGTAGCTGTACAAACGGACGTATCGAAGATTTGAGACAGTTTGCAGAATTTGTAAAAGGTAAAAAGAAAGCTGCAAATATTAATGCGTTAATCGTACCAGGATCTAAGCAAGTTGAAAAACAAGCGATCGCTGAAGGGATTGATAAAGTATTGGCTGAAGCTGGTTTTGAATTAAGAGAGCCAGGTTGTTCTGCGTGCCTTGCAATGAATGAAGACAAAGTTCCTAAAGGTGAATATTGTGTATCTACATCGAACCGTAACTTCGAAGGTCGTCAAGGACCGGGAGCGCGTACCTTGCTTGTAAGTCCACTGACAGCAGCAGCGATCGCAGTAAGCGGTAAAATTGTTGATGTGCGTGAAATGTTGAACTAATTCGTTTCTTTATCTTGAAAACAGCTATTGGAAATATGAAAAACGAAGATCGAATGGTCGAATTACTAGCCGAAATGGTTAAAAATTCTGACAGAAGTATTGAACAACAAAAGGAGTTAATTTCGGAAGTGAAAATAATGAGAAAAGATATTTCTGCTATGCATAAAGATATTCGCAAGAATAACATAATGCTTGCAGAGCATTCAAGAGCAATTATAACTCTTGCTGAGAATGTAGATTCTTTTTCTGCTTATGATGAACGTATCTCTGAAATAGAAAAAAAAGTTTTTAAAAAATAATAATATATTCTTTTAAAATGGAAAAATTTATAACAATACAATCAACTGTCGTTCCCCTTCCTATTGAAGATGTGGATACAGATCAAATTATACCTGCACGTTTCTTAAAAGCAACTACAAAATCAGGATTTGGCAAAAGTCTTTTCTGTGATTGGAGATACAATGAAGATGGTACTCCGAAAGCAGATTTCGTAATGAACAATCCGTTATACAGCGGAAAAATTCTTGTAGCAGGTAAAAACTTCGGTTGTGGTTCTTCAAGAGAGCACGCTGCTTGGGCCATTGATGATGCAGGCTTTAAAGTAGTCGTATCTTCTTTCTTTGCAGATATTTTCCGTGGAAATGCATTAAACAACGGTATTCTTCCAGTACAAGTTTCTGAAGCATTCTTGAAAAGCATTTTTGATGCAGTTGCAGCTAATCCGAAACAAGAGTTGAACGTTGATTTGGTGAATCAAGTAATTTCTATTACAGGCACAGACTTGAAAGAAAGCTTTGTAATCAACGAATACAAAAAAACATGTTTGATCAACGGATACGATGATATCGATTACGTGTTGAGCGTAAAAGATAAAATCGAATCATACGAGAAGACATCGAAGTATCTTGATTTGATTCAAGCTTAAGGCTTTTGCAAAAAAAGCCTAATGCTGAAAGCGTTTCGCTCTAATAAATAAAAATAGTAAAAGGTATGATTTGAGTTCTCTCAATCATGGCTTAAAAAGAAAATAAATTTTAACATTTAAACGACACAGGCATTAGGCCTTAAGCCTTACGCCTTAAGCACACAGATGGAAAAGAAAATTGCAGTATTAAAAGGTGATGGTATTGGTCCAGAAGTAACGGATCAAGCATTAAAAGTATTGAAGGCAGTAGAAAAAACATTCGGTCATACATTTCATTACACAGAAGCACTCGTTGGTGCAGTAGCAATTGATGCAACTGGAAATCCTTTTCCTCCTGAAACATTGAAAGTATGTCAAGATGCTGATGCTATTTTATTTGGAGCTATCGGTCACCCAAAATACGATAACGATCCAAAAGCAAAAGTACGTCCTGAGCAAGGTTTACTTGCAATGCGTAAAGCTTTAGGTTTGTTTGCAAACATTCGTCCAGTTAACACATACAAAATTTTAGCGAACGCTTCTCCATTGCGTGCAGATCTTGTGCAAAATGTAGACTTCGTAGTATTTCGTGAATTGACTGGTGGTATTTACTTCGGTGCACGCGGTCGTAGCGAAGATGGCAACATGGCATTCGATACATGTACATACACACGCGATGAAATTCTTCGTATTTCTAAATTAGCTTTTGAATCCGCTCGTTTACGTAAAAACCACGTTACCTTAGTTGATAAAGCAAACGTATTGGCTTCTTCTCGTTTATGGAGAGAAGTGGTAAAAGAATACCATGCTGCAAATTTTGCAGATGTAACATTGGATTTCATGTTTGTTGATAATGCGGCAATGAAAATCATTCAGCAACCAGCATTCTTTGATGTTGTGTTGACTGAAAATATGTTTGGTGATATTATCACAGATGAAGCTTCTGTAATAACTGGTTCTATGGGTATGTTGCCATCTGCATCTGTAGGTAGCGAAGTAGCTTTATTTGAACCAATCCATGGTTCGTATCCAGAAGGTGCTGGCTTAAACATTGCCAATCCGAACGGTGCAATTCTTTCTGCTGCGATGTTGCTTGAAACATCTTTCGGCTTATTGAAAGAAGCGAAAGCTATCCGTGCTGCAGTTGAGCAAGCAATGGAAGATGGTATCTTAACTATTGATATCCGTCGTGAGAAACCAAACTCTACAACAGAAGTTGGTGACTACGTAGCAAATTTAGTTGCTAAAGGTGCTAGTGTTGTAGCTTAATTTAAAAACAGATTTTACTGTGAGTACAGAATTAAATAAAATTAGTAAACGTTTAACGCAAGACCCATCTCAGCCTGCATCTCAAGCAATGATGTATGGTGCGGGTTTTACCGACGAGGATATGAAAAAACCAATCGTTGCGATTGGTAGTACAGGTTTCGATGGTAACACATGTAACATGCACTTAAATATTCTTGCTGGACAAGTAAAAGGTAGTATCACACGTGGCGGTATGGTTGGACTTGGTTTCAACACAATCGGCGTGAGTGATGGTATCTCAATGGGTACAGAAGGCATGCGTTTCTCACTTGTATCTCGCGATGTAATTGCGGATTCAATTGAAACAATTTGCGAAGCACATTATTATGATGCATTGGTAACAGTAGTTGGTTGTGATAAAAATATGCCAGGTGCTGTAATTGCAATGGCTCGTTTGAATCGCCCGTCAATCATGGTATACGGCGGCACTATTCACTCTGGTCACTACAAAGGCGAAAAACTAAATATTGTTTCAGCATTTGAAGCATTGGGTAAAAAAGTAGCTGGCACAATCTCTGAAGAAGATTACCAAGGTGTAATTAAAAATGCGTGTCCGGGTGCGGGTGCGTGTGGTGGCATGTACACTGCAAATACAATGGCATCTGCAATTGAAGCAATGGGATTAACACTTCCATATTCTTCAACGGCTCCTGCTACGAGTGAAAAGAAAAAGGCAGAAACATTAGCGCTTGGCAAAGCGATGATGTTATTGTTGGAAAAAGATATAAAGCCTCGCGATATCATGACGTTTGAAGCATTTGAAAATGCGATACGTGTAATTTTGGTATTGGGTGGTTCTACAAATGCAGTAATGCACTTGATTGCAATGGCGAAAGCTGCGGGTGTTAAATTAACGATTGACGATTTCCAACGAATCGGAAATACTACACCGTTATTAGCAGACTTAAAACCAAGCGGCAAGTATATGATGGAAGACATGGATGCTATTGGTGGCGTGCCTTCTGTAATGCGTTTGTTAGCAAAACACAACTTGCTTCATTTAGATTGTATGACTGTAACAGGTAAAACTGTTGGAGAGAATTTAGAAGAAGCACAAGATCTTCCAAATGATCAAGACTTAATGTATGCTTGGGACAAACCAATTAAGCAAACAGGTCACTTACAAATTTTGTATGGCAATCTTGCGCCTGAAGGTTCTGTAGCAAAAATTACAGGAAAAGAAGGAACATTCTTCGAAGGCCCTGCTCGCGTGTACAACTCGGAAGAGGAAGTAAACAAAGGCTTGGAAGCAAACGAAGTGAAGGCTGGCGAAGTTATTGTCATTCGTTATGTTGGTCCGAAAGGCGGTCCGGGTATGCCTGAAATGTTAAAGCCAACAGCTTTGTTGATGGGTTTAGGTTTAGGTAACGAATGTGCATTAATTACAGACGGTCGTTTCTCTGGTGGTACACACGGTTTCGTAGTGGGACACATTACACCAGAAGCAACGGAAGGCGGAATGATTGGCTTAGTTGAGAATGGTGATATCATTCTTATCGATGCTGAAAACAGAATTCTTGAAGTTAAAATTTCTGAAGAAGAAATTAGCAAGCGCCGTGCTGCATGGGTAAAACCTGCACCAAGAGCTACGTCTGGAGTTTTATATAAATACATGAAATTAGTATCTTCTGCATCTGAAGGATGCGTTACCGATAATTAATTAAAAAGCTAGCTTTATGAAGCCGAAAATTAAATTAAGAGGAGCAGAGTACATTGTTCGCATCATAGAATTATTAGATGCACGTGACTTATTTGCCTATCCAGGCGGTGCAATTTTACCGATCTATGATGCACTTGCATATAGTAGTTTAAACTGTGTACTCGTTCGTCATGAGCAAGGAGCAGCTTTTATGGCAAATGGATATGGACGCGTAACAGGCCGTCCCGGCTTCTGTCTAGCAACGTCTGGCCCTGGAGCTACCAATTTAGTTACAGGTATTGCGGATGCATATGCAGACAGCGTACCAATGATTGCTATTACAGGTCAAGTTGCCTTACACTTAATTGGTTCGGATGCGTTTCAAGAGACAGATATAACTGGTATCTGTATTCCGATTACAAAAAAGACATATTTACTTACAGGCTTAGAAAGAGCAGCAGAAATCTTCTGTGAAGCATACAGTGTATCTATTAGTGGCCGACCAGGACCAGTATTGATAGATGTGCCAAGAAGCATTCAGGCAGAATACGTTGAATTGGATGAAGATTGGGAAAGCAAATTTGTTAAGCCTGAACGCGAAGTAAAAAATAACTTCACGGATCAAGACATTGCAGCTGCAGTTGAATTATTCAAAAATGCTGAACGTCCATTGATTATATGCGGACATGGGGTTTTATTGTCTAAAGCTTGGGATGAATTGAGAACCTTTGTACATCGCGAAAATGTTCCTGTCATCTCTACCATTTTAGGTATTGGCGCTATGGAGCATGATGATCCCTTATACTTCCAATGGTTGGGTATGCATGGTATGAAGTATTGCAACGATGCAGTGCAGAATGCAGATTTAATTGTTGCTTGGGGTATTCGTTTTGATGACCGTATTACAGGTAAACTTAATGACTTTGCTCCTAAGGCAAAAATCATGCATGTAGATATTGACAGAAGCGAATCAAGCAAAAATGTACGTACAGATGTATTTATTAATGGCGATTTAAAAACTGTTATTGATCGTATTCCTGATACACGTACAGAAACGAACACTCGTAACAGAACTGCTTGGGTAGCACAATTGAACGATTGGAAAGAAGAATATCCGTTACAAGAAGCTGATTATTCTAAGTTCACACAAGTTTCTGCTATCCAGTTATTGGATGAAATGTTGGATCGCTCTGCCGTTGTATCTACCGACGTTGGTCAACATCAAATGTGGGCGGCACAATATTGCCAACGTTTGAAGCCAAATCACTTCTTAACATCCGGCGGACTAGGTTCTATGGGCTTTGGTTTGCCAGCAGCAATGGGTGCGCAAGCAGGCTTGCCTTACAACGATGTGTGGTGTATTACAGGTGATGGTTCATTCCAAATGAACATGCAAGAAATGGTTACTTGCGTGCAAGAAAAGTGGCCCGTGAAAATATTAATCTTAGATAACAATTATTTAGGAATGGTACGTCAGTGGCAAGAACAGTTCTATTCTAAAAACTACAGCGGTGTAAACTTATTGAATCCAGACTTTGTAATGCTTGCAAAAGCATGCGGTATGGAAGCATGTTATGTAGACAATACAGAAGACTTGAAGAAAGCCATACAAACCGCACACGATCACAAGGGGCCGTATTTAGTGCATGCTCACGTAATGAAAGAAGAAAACGTATTGCCAATGGTTGCACCTGGCACCTCGTTATCTGAAACGATTTACTACCCTGCAAAAGCACAAGCAGAAAAAGTAACGAAATAATATTCGTTTTTAGATATAAGTAAAAAGACAGCTTGAAAGAGCTGTCTTTTTTTGTTGGGACTCAAACCATCAGAAATTTTATGTGGATGTTAATTTTTACACCCAATTTCCTATTCATTATAACATTCCCATTTTTAGGAATCTATATTATATTTTTCTAAAAAATTAACTGTAATTTAATATAGTAGCTGTGAATAAAGGCTTCTGAGCTGTTCACTAAAAAGTATTTCAAATAATAAATTATTGTATATGAGTTTTTTACAAAGAATGTCTAAAAAGAAACGAATAGTAACGATTACCCTTTCAATTATTATTCTAGCATTGATTGTGTTTAGGTTATTATTACCTACCATTGTTAAGAATTATCTCAACAAAACACTCGCTGATATGGGTGAGTATAGTGGGCACGTAGAAGACGTTGATATTTGGCTCATTCGTGGCGCTTATGTTATAAATGGCTTAGAAATCAATAAGACTACAGGTAAGGTTCCTGTTCCTTTCTTAAAAGCGCCTACAATTGATTTAGCGGTAGAGTGGAAAGCGTTATTGCATGGCGCAATTAAGGCGAAGGTTGAATTTGACCGTCCGGAGTTAAATTTTGTAGCGGGACCTACCAAAGAAACATCCCAAACAGGTGCTGGTGCTGATTGGACTGAAACGTTCAAAAAGTTATTACCAATTGACGTCAATGAGTTTCAAATTCATAATGGAATTATCAAATACAATGATTTTCATTCAAGTCCTAAAGTTGATATTTATATTAATGATTTAGAATTGTTGGCAACCAATTTATCGAATGTAATTGAAAAAGGTGAAAAATTACCTTCAGATTTAATGATCAGTGGAAGTTCAATTGGTGGGGGCAATCTTTCAATTAATGGAAAGGTTAATGTTATTAAAAAAGTTCCTGATGCTGACATCAATATGAAATTTACAGGAATTAATTTAACCGCATTAAATGATTTTGCGAAAGCATATGGCAAATTTGACTTTGAAAAAGGAAAGCTTTCTATCTTTAGTGAAATGGCTGTAAACGATGGTAATGTTGTAGGGTATGTCAAGCCTTTACTTGAAAATGTGGATGTATTAAATTGGAGTGAAGATGGTCCAAACTTTACACAAAAACTGTGGCAAGCAGCAATTGGAAGTACATTTGCTATATTTAAAAACCACAAGAAAGATCGTTTCGCAACTAAGGTTCCAATTGAAGGAAAGTTGGATGATAAAATTGATACAGATATTTTCACTACAGTAGTTCGCGTAGTTAAAAATGCTTTTATAGAAGTGTATAAAAAGAATTTAGATGACTCTGTAAATTTCAACACGGCAGGACAAGAGAAAGAAAAGAAGTTTTTATTCTTTAAGGTAAAAGATAAGGATGAAAAAGAAGCGGATAAAAAAGTCGAAAGTGACAAAAAGTAAACATCATATAGCCATAACAAAAAAAGGTCGTTCATCCGAACGACCTTTTTTTGTTATGGCTAGTAAAGGACCACGCAACTGAAAACTAATTTTACCAATCAGACTTGTTTGCTGGATCGTTTTGAAATTCTTTTACGACACGTTTCAAATCGCCAGTTAAAGCGACTAAGTTTGAATTCGTTTTATTTTTAATCATAACCCACGATTTGCTTGTCATTTTTGTTGCTCCACATTCTGGAGATACATTTTCAAGTTTACCACCAGAAGCTTTAACTTTAATATCGCCTGCGTGAACAAAATCTGTTGCTATGTAACGGTATTTTCCATCTTTAATAAAGATAGAAAGGGAAAAAGTCACCAAGCTTTTTTCTGTGCCACTTCCATTTATGTTTGGATAATCAACGCTTGTACTCGCATCGTATACTAGTTTATCTCCAGCTTCTTCTTTAAGCGTAAAACCTTGTTTTGTTGCCCAATCTTTTACAACTTTAGTTAAATCTACTGGTTTAACACCTGTAGCATCCACTACTTCAAGGTATGTGATTTTTCCTGTGCCAGCATCTACTGGTAAATTTTGAGCGAAAGATGTTGCAGAAATTCCGAGAAGGATTAAAGCAGATAATAAGATGTGTTTCATAAGTTTTTTCTTAAATGACAGATAGATTATAATAATTTCCATTTCTTCAATGTATAATATAGTTTATCAAAGTAAAATAATGAAATTTCGACACGATTTTTTTCTTTACTTAGACTTGTATTATAGCAAGACTGAAATTTGCATATAATCATACGTGCACAATTAAAATAAGTTCATTTTTAAAGGGAGCAAAGAAATGTGGTTTTTTTAAATGCATTATAGGGTTAAGAAAGATAGATAAATCATTCTCAACCCTATAATGTGTAGTAAATAAAATACACTCTTTAATTCACAACTTTATCTAGACTAACAATTACAGACGAAAGTCGGATAGCATCCCATACACGTTCTTCGCTTGCCCCCAATTCTCTAACAGAATGTTCATGGGCATTTACACACATTTCACATCCGTTAACAGCGCTCACGGCAAGGCTTATCAATTCAAAGAATTCCTTACCGAGTACTGGCTTCATCATAATGTTCATTTTTATTTTCGCTTGCATGTTATTGTAACTTTCCTTTTGCTGAAAATGTCGGAAGCGATAAAAGACGTTATTCCCCGCCAGCAAGCTAGCGCATGAAATTGCTTCGTTTTGTTCTTCAATACTTGCGCCTTTTTCTAACGCAAGCTTTTGAAAGCCTACAACCAATGCGTTATTCTTTTGATTGCTTGCAATGGACAATGCTAACAACGCCGTTTCTGTTTCGGTGAGTGTTGTCGATTGCAATGCATTACTGATATTTACCTTTAGGTCTCGAATGTAACGCGAATCTGTACTGTCTAGTAATTGCAGTATTGGTAAAGGAGCATCTTCGATTCGAATGAGTTGAACCAATTCTGCGCTAGTTTCTGAAAGTTGTATCATGTCTTTTTTAGTTGTGTTGCTCATTCAAATACTATTTGAATGAGCAACGGTTTATTATGCTTGAATAGTTTCTTGACCTTTTTCCCAATTGCATGGGCATAATTCATCTGTTTGCAAGGCGTCTAATACACGAATTACCTCTTTAACATTTCTGCCGACATTCAAGTCGTTTACACTTACCCAACGAATGATTCCTGTTGGGTCAACGATGAATGTTGCACGTAAGGCTACTTTCTCGTTTGGCTCTAAAATGCCCAATTCTTCTGCTAAAGATTTGGACGTATCCGCCAACATCGGAAATTTCAATCCGCGTAAATCTTCGTGATCTCTTCTCCATGCAGCATGCACAAACTCAGAATCGGTTGATGCACCAATGAGTGTTGTATCCCTATCCCTGAAATCCCCAAAAGCGTTGTTGAATTCCGCTATTTCAGTCGGACAAACAAAGGTGAAATCTTTTGGCCACCAAAACATAACTGTCCATTGGTTGTCTTCATTTACGATATTCTCTGAAGTGATATCCGCAAATTCTTTGCCTTTTTCTATAGATACTACGGCTGTTTTTTTGAATGTAGGAAAGGTACTTCCTACGCTTAATACTCTATTTTGCATGATCTTAATTGTTTTTGTGTGATTGATTGATACAAATGTGCAGGATTTAAATACATAGTTCAAATTGATTGTTTTTATAATAATATAGATTTTAACTATATTGTACTATGATCGATATTACACTAACTCAATTAGAATATATAATAGCTGTTGATACATATAGACATTTTGTTACAGCTGCAGATGCTTGTTTTGTAACGCAGCCAACCTTGAGTATGCAAATAAAAAAATTAGAAGACACATTGGGTGAAATTGTTTTTGATCGCAGTAAGCAGCCGATCGTACCAACGGATATTGGAAAGAAAATAATTGCTCAGGCCCGCATCATAGTTGCTGAAGGTAATAAGTTGGAAGAGGTAGTTAAAGAAAACGCCCTCGATGTTTCTGGTGAGTTATTTATAGGTATCATTCCATCTTTGGCCCCTTATTTATTACCCCTTTTTATGGGAACCTTTTCAAAATTATACCCCTTGGTTAAAGTAAACATTGTGGAGTTGGTGTCGGAAGAAATAATGGATCAATTAAAAAAAGACATACTAGATGTGGGCATATTGGTTACTCCGTTGCATGAGCCAGGTATAATAGAGCAACCGTTATTTTATGAAAAAATGGTTTTATACGTTCATAAGGAGCATCCTTTATCTAAAAAGAAAATTCTACATGCAGCTGATATCGCTACACCTGATTTATGGCTTTTGAGTAAGGGGCATTGTTTCCGTTCGCAGGTGCTAAATTTGTGTTCCTATCAACATGCTGTTAAAAGCCAACTTCCGTTTACATATGAAAGTGGATCACTTGAAACCTTAAAAAGGTTTGTTGAAAAAGAAGGAGGATTTACACTTTTGCCCGAACTAGCAAGCTATGACATTCGTAAAGATGGGGCAGCCAAAATAAAACAATTTGAAAAGACACCTTTACGTGAAGTGAGTTTGGTATATACCCGGAACTATTCTAAGAAGCGATTGTTGAGTAAATTAGAAGAAGAGATTAAAAAATCAATCCCCAAAGCTTTATTAACAGCCGATAGAGGCAGTATTGTAGATTGGAGGTAAGTTTATCTGCACTTGTAAAGAAATATTTATAGAGTTAAAATTCAGTTAGTTAATTCAATAAGTAAACTTGAGGCATGTTATTTGTTATCAAAATAACACGAGCAAAGGGCAATTACTTCTTTTGTCAGATTGTATCCGTATCTTTATAAAACTATAAACCCTATATTTTTGACTTGCGAGAATATCCGTTATTCAAAAATCTCTCAAAATGAAAGCAGCCAAATTCCAAATGCCTACGACTCCGTTTTTCTCCGAATTGAGAAAACGAATAAATGCGCACTTTAAAGAAATTGACATAAAACCAACAGGTGGTTTGCAATTATATATTAAAGCAGCAATTATTACAGTCGCTTTTGTTGCAACCTATTTGCATGTAATTTTCTTTACTTCTCCTTATTTAATTGTCAATTTACTTGAATGTATTTTATTAGGCCTTGCTACTGCAGCAATAGGGTTTAATATTATGCACGATGGCGCCCATGGGAGTTTTAGTAAAAGCAAATGGGTAAATGACCTTGCTGGGATGTCTATAAATATGCTAGGGGCAAATGTGTATCTGTGGAAGTCAAAACACAATGTTATTCATCACACATTTACCAATATTGAAGGTTTAGATGATGATATAGACGCAAAACCATTTCTTCGTTTGTGCGACAATCAAAAGAAATATCAAATTCACCGATTTCAACACCTTTATTTTTGGGCGGTGTATGCGCTTTTATATATATACTGGATTTTCTATACAGATTATAAAAAATATTTTACAGGAAAAGTGGGCGAATTGCCATTTAAGAAAATGGATCTTTCAGATCACATTTCCTTTTGGGGATTTAAACTAATACATGGGTTCTTCTTTGTTGCCTTACCAATCTACTTTGTAGGCTTCCTGCCTTGGTTAATAGGTTTTTTAACGTACACCTTTTGTACAGGCTTTGTAATGAGTATTGTGTTTCAACTGGCGCATACTGTTGAAGATTCTCATTTTCCTATGGTGAATCTAGAAACAGGTATGTTAGAAGATGAATGGGCATTGCACCAGTTAAAAACTACATCTAATTTTGCTACTAAAAACAAAATCGTTTCTTGGTTAACAGGAGGATTGAATTTTCAAATTGAACATCATTTGTTTCCACACATTTCACATATACATTATCCTGAAATAAGTAAAATCGTAAAACAGGTGTGTGAAGAATATGAAATTAAATACAATGAATATTCAAAAGTGCGACTAGCTGTTCATTCTCACATTGGACATTTAAAACAAATGGGTCGAATAAGTTGAAGGTAAAATTACTTCTTAGAAGTGTTATATAAAAAAAGCAGGTGCGTATTTATTAAATACGCACCTGCTTTTTTTATATAACAACATTGAGATCAACCCAAACATAAATCGCTTTTATTCGGCTTTATGATTGCACCCACTTTGCGAGCTTTTATTCTGCTTAGAGATACGTTCGTAATCCCTAGATAGGTAGCAATATGACGTTGGGGCACGCGCATAAAGATATTGGGGTTTTTCTCAATAAGATTATTAAAGCGCTCTTCAGGGCTTTGAGAAATATGCTCTATTAATTGATTTGCATAAGAAGTAAGTCTCGATAAAATAATCGAATGAGACATTTCTGCAATTTCTGGTTCAGTCATATGCAAATGATCTAAATCCTTTTTTGTTAAACAATAAACAGTGCATGGCTCCATTGCTTCAAGAAAGTACTTACTGGGTTTCATTCCATAGAAACTTTCAAAAGAGGTAGCTAATTCATTTTCAAAGAAAAACTGAACAGTAATATCTTTGTTTTCTTTTTCAAAGCCCATACGGATAATACCTTTTTCTAGAATGTACAATCTGTCAGATGTGTCACCAATGAGTAACAGTTTTTCTTTATTTTCAACTTCGATTTTGGTGAAAAATTGGGAATACTTTTTCCAATTGATGTTTAATTCGGATAAAAAACCTGTTTTCTGTCTTACCATAAGTATTTAATGTTAAAAAGCTGGAATAGCTCAGAAGAAGTGATTTCATGAGCTATTATAAATGTTGAAAGAATAAATATAATATATTATATAAGTAGTTCAATACTTTTAATGTAATTTTTATTAAATAAATTGATGTTTTAACATCTATTTATATATGTATTATTTTCATTTAGCTATTTATCAAGTATATAATTTAATTATAATACTGATCTTAAAATGTAATTAAATTAAAAAAATGAATATAAAATAGTGTGCTAATTGTACTGTCTTCCAATTATTGCACAAAAATAGGGTTAAACTAAGAATATGCATTGCTTTATACCTTGTAGAATCAAAATTGTTTAAAACGTTCGGTTAAATCAATAAAAAAACTCCCAGTCTGAGTAAATCAAACTGGGAGTTTTTTGTACAACGTCCTGAAGTACTTATGCAGCTTCTAAGCTATATTTTTTTAATACTTTATAATGCGATTGTATTGCAGTTAAAAAGGTCTCGTTATATAGATAAGGCACACCCATAGACTCTGCTGTTTGTTTTACAATTTTTGAAATCGCTGGATAATGTATATGACACACTTTTGGAAACAAATGATGTTCAACTTGAAAGTTTAATCCTCCACAAATGAAGCTTGTTAAAAAAGAATCCATGCCGAAGTTGGCCGTCGTACACATTTGATGTACCGCCCATGCTTCTTCAATGTTCCCCGATTCGTTTGGAGCTGGGAAAGAGGTTTCTTCCACTACATGGGCTAATTGGAATACAAGTCCCAAGGTGAAACCCATTGCGAAATGCATTGCTACAAAGCCTATTAGAACTTGCCACCAAGCAATATCTAATACAACAAGAGGGATAACAATAAAGATAATGTAATTGATGGCTTTGTATACAAATAACTCCACATAATCACGTGTTGTATAATGATTTGTTACATGTTGTCCGATTTTATCTTGGAACATTTTCATATAGTCTTTACGGAAAACCCAAGATAAACTTGCAAAACCATATAAAAAGAAGCCATATAGGTGCTGAAAACGCTGTATCTTAGATTTCTTATCACCATCCGTTAAACGAATAAGGCCTGGTGCAACAATTAAATCTTCGTCATGATCTTCGATGTTTGTAAAGGTATGATGAACAATGTTGTGGCTAACCGTCCATACAGAAATATTTGCTCCTAAGATATTGAATGTATATGCTAACAAATTGTTCACCCATTCTTTAGAAGAATAGGAACCATGCATGGCATCATGCGAAATATTGAATGCAGAAGCTGCCTTAAAAACCCCTAAAGCAATTGCCATTAATAACATTACGGCTAATGAATAATGATTGGATAATATTAAACCATATAATACCCACACGCCCCCAAAAAAGAAGATACTTTTAAATATCATCAATGCATTGGCATTTTTTGAAATGTTATTTTCTTTGAAATATTGATCCACATTGCGTTTCACAGTTGAAAAAAACTGAGAGTTCTTTGTGTCAATAAATTTTAAACGAGTTGTTGTTGACATGATGAAAATGTTAGTTATAAAACTACCTATTTAGCGACGCAATTTACGATAAATGCGTCAATGTATAATAACGAAGTATGTATTAATATTCAATATAACGTTAGAAGGGGTGATTATAGTTCTAATCGTAAACGAATTAGTTCAATAATGATCCATATCACTAAAATCTTGCCAAATTTTCAATTATATTATATTTATCTATAACAAACTCAATATCTTTGTTGTTTAAACACGGCTTGAATAAAAGAAAAATGATTAAAGTTTTAATGTTGCTCGCTCCCGAACGATTTAGAGATTGTGAATATTTGGTTCCAAGGGCTTTCTTTGATCAAGCTAATTTCGAAGTATCAACGAGTTCAACGAATCACATTGTAAGGGGTAGGTTTGGCTATGCCGTACATATTGACATTTTGTTGGAAGAGGTAGAAGCAGAAAACTATGATGGGATATTCTTTGTGGGTGGTGGTGGATCTGTGGAGTATGCTGACAATACGATTGCAAAAAATCTTTTCGGCTCGTTTTTAAGGTTAAATAAACCTGTCGCTGCTATATGTGCTGCGCCAAGAAATTTATTAAAATGGGGGTATTTGGAAAATAAAAAATGTACAGGTTTTGATGCGGATGGAGTTTTTTCGCAACTCGCTAAGGAATATAAGGCAATAGGTATGCCACATGAAAAAGTGGTTGTAGATGGGAATATTCTGACCGCAAATGGACCTGAAGCTTCAGAAGCATGCGCTCTTGCGTTTATTGAATTGTTAACAAAATAAAAATCTGTTCATGTCAATTATTATTCAAGTTGCCGACCACATACTTTTTGAAGATAACGATATTCTTGTAATTAATAAGCCATGCAGCGTAATGGTTGAGCCAGATCGTAATGGACATCCCAATTTATTGCAACAGGTTCAAAAATACATTAAACAGAGTGTGCATCCTAATAAAGAGGTATATGTTCAGCACATACATCGCTTAGATAGGCCTGTTAGCGGCATTGTACTTTTTGCAAAAAAGAAATCTGTTTTGAAAAATTTAAGTGAGCAGTTCGCCCAACGTACCGTTAAAAAAAAGTATAAAGCCTTAACAGAAAAACAACCTTTGTTAGGGAAAGGAAGCCTAGACAATTGGCTTTACAAGGATAAAAAAAATAAAAAGGCTGTCATTTATAAGGAGCCACATCCAGAGGCAGATAATGTAAAGCTGGCCTACATAACTGAAGATTACAAACAATTTTCTTTGTGGGATATTGATTTACATACAGGCAAATATCATCAAATTCGTGCACAGCTAGGTTTTGTGGGTTGTTCTATTATTGGTGATGCATTGTATGGATCTACATCTAATTATGCTCCCAATGCAATTGCACTACATGCTTACCAATTGGAGTTTGTGCATCCTAGTACCAATGAAAAAATGACAATTCAAGCAAGTGCAAATTGGCTGATTTAATACTTTTATTTTTGTCGAAGCAATTAACTAGAAGAGTTGGCATGTTAATACCTAATTGCAATCGGCTGGGCTAAATTTCATCAGAATAAATACATGAAACGAACAGTTTTTGTAAGCAATGTTAAATTGATTAATACGCTTTGAAACCTAGAAATAGCATTTTACCTAAAAAGGTTTTTGTTGCGTGAATTGCCTAAATGAATGATCCTATTTAAGTTATTATCTATTGAGAAGTAATTGACAGGTTTGATTAAATAATGTAAATTTTATTTAAATTACTCCTGCATGAAGTAATTTTTAAATTAATATGATAGAACAGCGCATAGAAGATTTCTTTCTGAGAACAATTCTAAGTATTTCATTTATTGCAACCTTGTTTATTGTAATCATGGATGTGCTTTTTATGGAAAAGAAAAACTTTACGGGATTTGGCGGTCTAGTTGATATAGCTATACTAATAGGAATTTCTATTGCATTGGTATTGCATAAATATAACTATTATCAATCCGCCGTAATTTTGCCTATTTCAATTGCATCGATTGCCTTGCTTAGCATTAGTATCGTACATGTCAATAGTGCTTCCACAGCAATGATTTCATTGGTTGTGGTGGGTTTTTCAGCTTCAATTTTATTGACTAAAAACATAAAGATAATTGCTCATATTTTCATTTTCATTGGAATGATTGTTGTATTTATTTTTCATTTAAATAATTATATCTTTTATAGGTATTTTACTTCAGACCAAGTTATCACTACGTTTGCTGCATATTTTTGTGCATATTTTATTATCACCTATTCCGTTAGCATATTGAAAGAAACGTACGACCGTATGAATCTTGAATTGAAAGAAAAAAACATAAAGTTATTAGAGCAAACTGTTTTGATGACGCATCAAAAAAATGAAGTTATAGAAAGTAGGAATGAACTTAATAAACTGAACCAAAATTTGGAATTGGTTATTCTGGAGCGAACAAATAATGTGAAACAAAAAAATGAATATTTAGTAAAATATTCATTTGCAAATGCACATTATGTAAGAGGTCCATTGGCTAGGATTTTAGGATTGCTACAATTGGCGAAATTAGAAGAGAAGGTCGACTATCCGTTTTTGTTTTTAAAAATTGACGAACAAGCTAAGGAGATTGATGTTGTTTTAAAGAAAATCAATAAAGAATTAGAAGAAGGACAGGATATTTTTTATTAAGTGAATTTTTGTTTGAATGATCTCTCAAAATGTAGAAGGTAGGATATTAAGGGAAGAAAGGATTGGTCTCATTTTTACTAGGGGCGTTGCCCCTAGCTTTGACATGTAAGGCTTTCAGCCTTTGCGGTTTTAATGAACAGTTACGAAACGTTATGTTTCAACCACGCTAACATGTAAGCAATACAATAGAACATCAATGTTGTTTCGTTAACCAATATATCTATTTATGCAGTCGTCAGGCCACTTTTTCAGTTGGTCCGACGACTTTATTTGTATATTGACTTTTCAAAAATTGACATCTAGAAAGTAGCAACTATAACTTACCGCATACCCATATTGTCGGGCACACCTTTAAATACTTCATCTAATTCGCCATCGCCCCAGCGTTTCATTCTGAAAATGCTGTCCCAATCACCAAATACAGGTTTGGGCTCCCAATTGCTAGCTACATTAAGCGGGCGTTTGCTTGTCCAGATGCATTCTTCTTTGGCATCTTTTTCTTTTTCTATTACTTTTACATTTCCGTTTGTTTCAAAAATATAGGTCCATGCTTTTGTGTAATCCATATCATCATCCATGCCTTTGATATGTTCCCAAAACATCATGCCAGTACAAAACAACATGCCGTTTTCCTGTTCCGTAAACACATAAAACATGTATTTACGGAGATATTCATCTAAAAAACTTATTGTAAAGTCACCCAATAAGTCGTATGATAAATAACTATCTACTTCTTCATTTATGATTTTACATACATTAAATGCGTATTTATTCTCATAGGCATAACGGGCCCAATCCTCGGTACTGGTACAGGTTTTTAAAAACTTTTTTGCGACTTTACCTTTTGATTCATCTTGATATACCTCATGTTTTGCATAATAATTTAATGTTTTTTCTTCTGTGTGCATTTCTCTGTACCCTCTGAGCCAATTCTGATATACGTAGTGATGATCCATAATTAATGATTTAGAAAAACGTTGTATTTTACTAGGGGCGTTGCCCCTAGCTTTGACATGTAAGGCTTTCAGCCTTTGCGGTTTTAATGAACAGTTACGAAACGTTATGTTTCAACCACGCTAACATGTAAGCAATACAATAGAACATCAATGTTGTTTCGTTAACCAATATATCTATTTATGCAGTCGTCAGGCCACTTTTTCAGTTGGTCCGACGACTTTATTTGTATATTGACTTTTCAAAAATTGACATCTAGAAAGTAGCAACTATAACTTACCGCATACCCATATTGTCGGGCACACCTTTAAATACTTCATCTAATTCGCCATCGCCCCAGCGTTTCATTCTGAAAATGCTGTCCCAATCACCAAATACAGGTTTGGGCTCCCAATTGCTAGCTACATTAAGCGGGCGTTTGCTTGTCCAGATGCATTCTTCTTTGGCATCTTTTTCTTTTTCTATTACTTTTACATTTCCGTTTGTTTCAAAAATATAGGTCCATGCTTTTGTGTAATCCATATCATCATCCATGCCTTTGATATGTTCCCAAAACATCATGCCAGTACAAAACAACATGCCGTTTTCCTGTTCCGTAAACACATAAAACATGTATTTACGGAGATATTCATCTAAAAAACTTATTGTAAAGTCACCCAATAAGTCGTATGATAAATAACTATCTACTTCTTCATTTATGATTTTACATACATTAAATGCGTATTTATTCTCATAGGCATAACGGGCCCAATCCTCGGTACTGGTACAGGTTTTTAAAAACTTTTTTGCGACTTTACCTTTTGATTCATCTTGATATACCTCATGTTTTGCATAATAATTTAATGTTTTTTCTTCTGTGTGCATTTCTCTGTACCCTCTGAGCCAATTCTGATATACGTAGTGATGATCCATAATTAATGATTTAGAAAAACGTTGTATTTTACTAGGGGCGTTGCCCCTAGCTTTGACATGTAAGGCTTTCAGCCTTTGCGGTTTTAATGAACAGTTACGAAACGTTATGTTTCAACCACGCTAACATGTAAGCAATACAATAGAACATCAATGTTGTTTCGTTAACCAATATATCTATTTATGCAGTCGTCAGGCCACTTTTTCAGTTGGTCCGACGACTTTATTTGTATATTGACTTTTCAAAAATTGACATCTAGAAAGTAGCAACTATAACTTACCGCATACCCATATTGTCGGGCACACCTTTAAATACTTCATCTAATTCGCCATCGCCCCAGCGTTTCATTCTGAAAATGCTGTCCCAATCACCAAATACAGGTTTGGGCTCCCAATTGCTAGCTACATTAAGCGGGCGTTTGCTTGTCCAGATGCATTCTTCTTTGGCATCTTTTTCTTTTT
The DNA here is from genome assembly GCF_937863595.1 of uncultured Cytophaga sp. Taxonomy (GTDB): domain Bacteria; phylum Bacteroidota; class Bacteroidia; order Cytophagales; family Cytophagaceae; genus Cytophaga. Next base: position 115,762 of record NZ_CALMGQ010000057.1, on the reverse strand, counting down.
CTATTACTTTTACATTTCCGTTTGTTTCAAAAATATAGGTCCATGCTTTTGTGTAATCCATATCATCATCCATGCCTTTGATATGTTCCCAAAACATCATGCCAGTACAAAACAACATGCCGTTTTCCTGTTCCGTAAACACATAAAACATGTATTTACGGAGATATTCATCTAAAAAACTTATTGTAAAGTCACCCAATAAGTCGTATGATAAATAACTATCTACTTCTTCATTTATGATTTTACATACATTAAATGCGTATTTATTCTCATAGGCATAACGGGCCCAATCCTCGGTACTGGTACAGGTTTTTAAAAACTTTTTTGCGACTTTACCTTTTGATTCATCTTGATATACCTCATGTTTTGCATAATAATTTAATGTTTTTTCTTCTGTGTGCATTTCTCTGTACCCTCTGAGCCAATTCTGATATACGTAGTGATGATCCATAATTAATGATTTAGAAAAACGTTGTATTTTACTAGGGGCGTTGCCCCTAGCTTTGACATGTAAGGCTTTCAGCCTTTGCGGTTTTAATGAACAGTTACGAAACGTTATGTTTCAACCACGCTAACATGTAAGCAATACAATAGAACATCAATGTTGTTTCGTTAACCAATATATCTATTTATGCAGTCGTCAGGCCACTTTTTCAGTTGGTCCGACGACTTTATTTGTATATTGACTTTTCAAAAATTGACATCTAGAAAGTAGCAACTCTAACTTACCTCATCCCCATATTATCGGGTACGCCTTTAAACACTTCGTCTAGTTCGCCATCGCCCCAGCGTTTCATTCTAAAAATACTGTCCCAATTACCAAATTCTGGTTTTGGCTCCCAGTTGCTAGCTACATTTAGCGGGCGTTTGCTGGTCCATATGCATTCTTCTTTCGCATCTTTTTCGCGTTCAATTACTTTTACATTTCCATTGGTTTCAAAAATATACGTCCATGATTTTGTGTAATCATTCGTACCCTCCAATCCTTTTATGTGTTCAAAAAATTTCATGCCAACACAAAACAACATACCATTTTCTTGTTCTCTGAAAACGTAATACATATACAATCTCAAATGTTCGTCTAAAAAACAAATAACTATATCGTTGATTAAGTCTTGTGATAAATAACTATCTACTTCTTCATTGATGATTTTGCAAACATTAAACGGGAATTTGTTTTCATAGGCATAACGCGCCCAATCTTCAGAAGTGCTACAGGTTTTAGCAAACTTTTTACCTAGTTTACCTTTTTCTTTTAGTGTGTCGGGATAAGGAAGATTTCTATAATACCATAAAGTATCTTCTTCCGTCTGTATTTTTCTTTTTCCTCTAAACCAGTTTTGATATACGTAATGATGTTCCATAATTAATGATTTGCCAGAATGTTGTATTGTTCTAGGGGCGTTGCCCCTAGCTTTGATATGAAAGGCTTTCAGCCTTTGCGGTTTTAATAAACATCTGCGAAACTTTCAGATTCAACCCAAATAAAATGTAATGCATAAATAGTATATCAAATTATAATTCTGTTGTCTAGCATCTGGCAACTAGATCCTAGCAACTCTAACTTACCTCATCCCCATATTATCGGGCAAGCCTTTAAAGACTTCGTCTAGTTCGCCATCGCCCCAACGTTTCATTCTAAAAATACTGTCCCAATTACCAAATTCTGGTTTTGGCTCCCAGTTGCTAGCTACATTTAGCGGGCGTTTGCTGGTCCAGATACATTCCTCTTTCGCACCTTTTTCTCGCTCAGTCACTTCTACATTTCCATCTATATCAAACGTGTATAACCAAGATTTACTATAATCCTCATCATCTTCTAATCCTTTTATGTATTCAAAAAATTTAATTGCAGCACAAAACAACATGCCATTTTTTTGTTCTTCAAACACATAATACATATACAATCTCAAGTGCTCGTCTAAAAAACAAATAACTATATCGTTGATTAAGTCATGAGATAAGTAACTATCTACGTCTTCATTTATGATTTTGCATACATTAAACGGAAATTTGTTTTCATAAGCATAACGTGCCCAGTCTTCAGAAGTGCTACAGGTTTTTGCAACCTTTTTGCCTAGTTTACCTTTTTCTTTTAGTGAGTCCGGATAAGGAAGATTTCTATAATACCACAAAGTATCTTCTTCGTTATGCATTTCTCTATATGCTCTTAGCCAGTTTTGATATACGTAGTGATGTTCCATAATTTTTACCAAAATTTAGTATTGTTAAATGCTTCTAATGCTTTACCAGAAATTTCTCGGATTTTAACACCGTTCCTACGTGCATAGTCGAATATTTCCTGAGGTATAGGTCCCTTTTGAGGCGGCACTTCAAGCACTTTTTTCATTTCTTTTGTATCTCTCTGTATTTTTAATTTTTTACTTTTAGTAGTAGTTTCGCCATACTTTTTTACCAGCTCGTCAATATAACCTTTGGCGGTATCAAATTTTATATTTTTTAGTTGGGTAAATTTATGAGAAATTATTTCCGATTCAGTCATCGCATCCAATACTTTCTCATTGATCATTTTTATCTGCGTATAATCGTAGGCTTTTTGCATAGCCTTGTCAAACAACTGTCCGTTTAAGATATTCTTAGCATATTGAACACCTGCTTCTGCCAATAGTTTTAAACAGACAGATGCGTTGTGCACAAGTACCATCCACCAGCCTACAAAATAGGTGTGCCAATCGGCTACTTCAAAATTATATACTTTTACGGGCACGTCTTCCAGAGTCTCATGTACGGGTTCAAGCAATTGCACCTTGCGCTTGTCCAGCAAATAGGCTTCATCGCCACGTTGTATTTCTCCGGCTGCTTTCCAGCTGTTGTTAATCCAGAAGGGGTGCTCGGGTGTTGTTTTAAATCGTTCTTTGCCAAAGCCCAACTCAATCAGCGCATCCGATTCTTTTTCTGCCGTTGCCAAAACCGGCTTCAAACCCAATGTATCCGTTTGCTCATCCCAAGACCAAACTTGGTCGCCAACCTGTATGTCTTCAATATTTTTAAACCCACCTTGCACAGCAATAGGTGTACCAGCTGGGAAACAAGCGGTTGTAAAACAAACCGTCGGAATTTTTGTAATAAATTCGCTGCAAAGTTTTGAGATCGATTTGCCTATACCCGCTGTTTTGGCAAGCAGTTTTGCTCCTTGCTTTTTTGCTGCATTGGCTGTTACTTTTCCGGCTGCTTTTAATGCCGTGCGGATGCCCGCTTTGCCAGCCATCATGGCTACCGTGGCGGTTCCAAAACTTAGCGCACCTGCCACAACACTAAAAATATCAAAGGCAAGAAACACTACATTCAATGCGATGCCCCAACCATCGCCTGTTTGTGCGGCATGAATGAGATCTCTACCGCTTCCCCAAATGGGGATTAAACCTTCTGCTAAGCCTGCTTCGCTAACAGAGTTTTCTTCTAAAGCTGTTTGTTCTAAAATTTTATCGCCAGCTGCTTTCCCTTCCTGCATCTGTATTACAGCTTCGGGTGGGAGAGGACCTTGCCCAGAAGTTAAGAACTCAATCTTGCCTTGGCCTGTACTACATTGTATGCATGATTTCTTAATCAAGGCTTTTCCGCCACCAACTTTTGCTTTGTAGGTATCTTGCCAAACAGTAGGTTTGGGCACGCATGGTGCAGGTACACCATTAGCCATTTGCGTCAATTTTCTGCAAATAACAAAAGAAGGAATATTTGTGATAGGTTTAGTATCTAGTTCATTGCCTGCTAGTAAACCTGCAATTTTTGTAGTACGTGGGCTTGCTGTAAAAAGCATGGGTACTGTACCTTCGCTACACTGCATTAAGGCACCTGTTATGACGTATTCTTTTGGATGCGACATATCAGTATGGGCGTATAATTAAAAAGTATGGGTTTGACATATAGCGGCTGATATTATAATGAATAATTAATTTTGCAAATAAGTTGGTATATAAAGGCACTAATATGCAATATATTGTATTTCGATCAATAAATTGTAATAGATTAATTGTTATTAACTTATGTTAACATAAAGAAGTTCGTGATCTAATGGCAGCACATTATTTGAGATTTAATTTGAAGAAAAAAGAATCACCACAAATAAATGATAGGGGGAAGGCTTAGAAGTTATAAAACAAAATTTTTGTGTAATAAAATGCATGAAATTTAACAATACATTACATGGAACAGGCTTATAAACCATTTTTCTCTTTAGATGTTTATTTTTTTCGTAAATAATATGTAAATTTAAAGTCGATTTCTGCTTTAAACCTACTAAAACAATTAATTCTGGTACTATTCTAAGATTTATCCTCTTGAATATTATTAAAAAATCGGTTTTTGAATCAAAAACGAATATTTTGTAATACTGCGAAATTGGATTACAACTATTTGCTGAACAGATTTAAAGATTAATGTGTTAACGTAACATAAAGCATATTTCCCCAATACTCGTTTTAGAAATAAAAAAAAATAATTGTAGATGAGAGAGAACAATCAACCCGGTCTGTATGATTCTAGTTTCGAGCATGATTCATGCGGAATTGGTTTTGTAGCCAACCTGAAAGGTAGAAAATCTCACGAAACAGTCGCTAATGCCCTTCATATGCTTGAGCGTATGGAACACCGTGGTGCATGCGGCTGCGAGACGAATACCGGCGATGGTGCAGGTATCCTACTTCAGCTTCCCCATGAATTTTTCGTGGATGAATGTGTCAAGAGTGGCATAAAGTTACCTGCTTTTGGTGAGTATGGTGTTGGTATGGTATTCTTCCCGAAAGATGAAAAGTTGAAGGAAGAATGTAGGAAGATATTGAGCCGTCAAGCTGAAAAGTTGGGCCTAGCCGTATTGGGTTACCGTGTTGTTCCTACAGACAATTCAATGATTGGTGATAGCGCAAAAGCAGTAGAGCCTACGGTTGAACAATTCTTTGTAAAGCGTCCGGATAGTGTGAAAGATGTTGAAACTTTTGAAAGAAAGTTATACGTACTTAGAAACTATTCTGTCCGTATTATTAAGGAAACATTAAACAATCAAATTGTAAATGAACGTTTTTACTTCGCTTCATTTTCATCTAGAACGATTATATACAAAGGGCAGTTAATGACTGCGCAGGTTCCACAATTCTATCTTGATTTACAAAGAACAGAAATGGTATCTGCATTAGCAGTTGTCCACTCTCGTTTCTCAACAAATACATTTCCTTCCTTTAAGTTGGCGCAGCCGTTCCGTTACATCGCGCACAATGGCGAGATTAATACGGTAAAAGGAAACGTAAACTGGATTCGCGCACAAGAAGCATTATTAACTTCTACGGTATTTACCAAAGAAGAAATAGAAATGTTATTGCCTATTTGTGATCCAGGCAACTCAGATTCTGCACACTTAGATAACGTAATTGAATTATTAGTATTAAGTGGCCGTTCTTTACCACATGTGATGATGATGCTTGTTCCCGAAGCTTGGGACGGCAACGATTCTATGTCTGAGGTAAAACACGCATTCTACGAATACCATGCTGCAATGATGGAGCCTTGGGATGGTCCAGCTTCTATCTCTTTCACAAATGGTAAAATTGTTGGTGCTACCTTAGATCGTAATGGACTTAGACCTTCTCGTTGGTGTTTATTAGATGACGATACTGTTATCATGGCATCTGAAGTTGGGGTTATAGATGTAGATCCAGCCCGTGTTATTACCAAAGGTCGTTTGCAACCGGGTAAGATGTTTGTTGCCGATTTAGAGCAAGGTCGCATCATCAGTGATGAAGAGCTTAAAAATGATATTTGTACAAGCCAGCCCTACGGCGATTGGTTGAAAAACAAAATCAAATTAAGCGAACAACCTGAACCTTCTATTATATACAACCAACCCGATGTAACTACTTTGTTGAAAAAGCAGCAAGTGTTTGGATATTCATCGGAAGATCTACGTGTAATTATAGGTGAAATTGCTGTGTCGGGTTATGAGCCATTAGGCTCTATGGGTATTGATACTCCATTGGCAATTTTGTCGGATCAGGCAATGCACTTATCTGGTTATTTCAAACAATTATTTGCACAGGTAACCAATCCACCTATCGATCCAATACGGGAACGTATGGTTATGTCGTTGGTGTCGTATGTAGGTGGTTCGTTAAACTTGTTGGATGAGTCTCCTTACCATTGTCGTATGGTTGAGTTACACCAACCGGTATTAACAAATCACGATTTAGAAAAATTACGTCAGATAGATGATAAGCATTTCCAAACAAAAGCGTTGGAAACAACTTTCAAAGCAGACGGGCAACCGGGTAGTTTAGAAAAAGCATTGAACCGTATCTGTAAATATGCTTCAGATGCAGTTAATGATGGCTACTCTATTATATTATTATCAGACCGTAAAGTTGATAGCGGCCACACACCTATTCCTTCCTTATTAGCAACAGCTGCAGTTCACCATCACTTAATACGTGAAGGCCAACGTGGTAAAGTTGGTATAGTTGTAGAATGTGGTGATGCATGGGAAGTACATCATTTCGCAACTTTAATTGGTTATGGTGCTTCAGCTATTAACCCGTACTTGGCGTTCGAAACCATCATTGGTATGAAGCGCAGCGGTGAATTGCAAACAGAATTACCAGAAGAGAAATTAACATACAACTACATCAAAGCAATTGATAATGGGTTGTTGAAAGTATTCTCTAAAATGGGTATCTCTACACTTCAGTCCTATCAAGGTGCTCAAATTTTTGAAGCATTGGGTATTAGTCCTGAAGTAGTTGATCAATATTTTACAAACACTGTTTCAAGAATTGGTGGTCTAACCTTAGATGGCATTGCAACAGAGGCTTTAATTAAGCATCAGCAAGCATATCCTAAAGTACCTGTACCTCGCTCCAAATTGGAAGTGGGTGGATTTTACCAATGGAAACGTCGTGGTGAATTTCACTTGTTCAATCCACAAACGATACACTTGTTACAACAAGCGTGTCGTAAAGGAGATTATCAAGTATTCAAAAAATACTCTAATTTAATTGACAATCAAATCGAGAAAGCGGTTACGCTTCGAGGCTTGTTACAATTCAAACAAACACAAAATTCGATTTCTATAGACGAAGTTGAACCTGCAGAAAACATCTTCAAGCGTTTTGCTACAGGTGCGATGTCGTTTGGTTCTATTTCTCACGAAGCACACTCGACGCTTGCAATTGCGATGAACCGTATTGGCGGAAAATCAAATTCAGGTGAAGGGGGTGAAGATGAAATTCGGTTTGATCGTAAGGCAAATGGCGATTGGGAGCGTTCTGCTATTAAGCAAGTAGCTTCGGGTCGTTTTGGTGTTACAAGTTATTACTTGGCCAATGCAGAAGAGCTGCAAATTAAAATGGCACAAGGCGCTAAGCCAGGCGAAGGTGGACAATTGCCGGGTTATAAAGTAGATGAATGGATTGGACGTGTACGTCACTCTACGCCAGGTGTAGGCTTAATATCGCCACCACCACATCACGATATTTATTCGATTGAAGATTTAGCACAATTAATTTTCGATTTGAAAAACTCAAATCCTAAAGCACGTGTAAGTGTTAAGTTGGTTTCTGAAGCAGGTGTTGGTACGATTGCAGCAGGTGTAAGTAAAGCACACGCAGACTTAGTATTGATTGCTGGTTACGATGGTGGAACAGGAGCTTCTCCAATCAGTTCTATTCGTCATGCAGGTTTGCCTTGGGAACTTGGTTTGGCTGAAGCGCATCAGACATTAGTAAAAAATAAATTAAGAAGTCGTATTACGGTACAGTCCGATGGACAAATTCGTACAGGTAAAGATTTAGTTGTTGCTGCCTTATTAGGTGCGGAAGAATTTGGTGTTGCAACAGCAGCATTGGTTTCTGTAGGTTGTATTATGATGCGTAAGTGTCATTTAAATACGTGCCCAGTAGGTGTTGCAACACAAAATAAAGAATTGCGTGCGCTATTCACAGGTGAGCCAGAACACGTAGTGAACATGTTTAAATTCCTAGCAGAAGAAATGAGAGAAATCATGGCTGAGCTTGGATATAGAACAGTAAACGAAATGGTAGGTCAAGTTCAACATTTGGAAAAACGTCCTGACTTAAAACATTGGAAATACAAAGCGCTAGACTTAAGCAAAATCTTATACAAAGAAGAAGCTGGTCCGGAAGTAGGTTTGTATAAAACAGAAGAACAGGATCATGGTATGGACGACATCCTTGATTTGAAATTGGTGAAAGCTGCTAAAGAAGCATTGGAAAATAAAACTCCAGTTACAGGCGAATTCAACATACAAAATACAGATCGTTCAACTGGCGTGTTATTGTCGTATGAAGTGTCTACTAGACATAAAGGACAAGGTTTGCCAGAAGGAACAATCAACTATAAGTTCAACGGTTCTGCAGGACAAAGTTTTGGTGGTTTCTTAGCGCCAGGCATTCAGTTTGAATTAGAAGGCGAAGCAAATGATTATTGGGGCAAAGGTTTATCCGGCGGTCGCATCATTTTGTACCCTTCAAAAAGAGCGAAGTTTGTACCAAGCGAAAATATCATTGTTGGGAACGTAGCATTCTACGGAGCAACAAGCGGTGAATCGTATATCCGTGGACAAGCAGGTGAACGTTTCTGCGTACGGAACTCAGGCGCAAGAGCAGTTGTTGAAGGTGTAGGCGATCACGGGTGCGAATACATGACAGGTGGTTTGGCTGTAATCTTAGGAGAAACAGGACGTAACTTTGCTGCAGGTATGAGTGGTGGTGTCGCGTATGTGTATGACAAAGCAAAGAATTTCCCTGCACGTTGCAACATGGAAATGATTGAGTTTGATGTACTCGATGCAGACGACAACAAGGAATTGAAAACAATGATTGAAAATCATTTAAAGTATACAGATAGTGATGTTGCAAAAGCTATCCTAAGCAATTGGGATGCTGCCGTGAAGGATTTCGTAAAAGTAATGCCTTCAGATTATAAAGCTGTATTGTTAAAAAGAAAAAATCAAGGAAATAAGGAGGCCGTAATCAATGGGTAAACCAACTGGATTCATGGAATTCGGCAGAGAACTGCCAGGAAAAAGAGATCCGAAAACTCGGATTAAAGATTATAGAGAACTCTATTTAGATTTCTCTGCAACGCAAATTAAAAATCAAGCAGCTCGTTGTATGAACTGCGGTGTGCCCTTTTGCCATAGCGGTTGTCCGCTGGGTAACATCATACCTGAATTTAATGATGCGGTGTATAGAAACGATTGGGAAGAAGCTGCAGAGATTTTATTCTCTACAAATAACTTCCCAGAGTTTACAGGAAGAATTTGTCCGGCGCCATGTGAAGCATCTTGCGTGCTTGGTATCAACAAGCCACCTGTAACAATCGAAAATATCGAAAAAACCATTGCTGAAACAGCATTTGAAAAAGGCTATGTAAAGGCAAAGATTCCAAAGAAACGTACGGGTAAGACTGTAGCTGTTGTTGGATCTGGTCCTGCTGGATTGGCTGCTGCAGCGCAATTGAACAGCGCTGGTCACCTAGTAACGGTGTTTGAACGTGCAGATCAAATTGGCGGCTTAGTGCGTTACGGTATTCCAGATTTCAAATTAGAGAAGTGGGTAATTGACCGTCGTACAAAGGTGATGGAAGAAGAAGGCGTTATATTTAAAACAAATGTAAACGTTGGCGTTACCATCAAAGCGAAAGAAATTGTAAAACAATTTGATGCTGTTGTATTGACAGGTGGTTCAACTGTTGGTCGCGACTTGCCAATCCCAGGAAGACAATTTAAGGGCGTGCATTTTGCGATGGAATTTTTGAGTCAGCAAAATAAGCGTAATGCAAACATCAACGTAGAGATTGACCATACAGGTGAACCGTATAAGAACGGCGACTTATTAGCTACTGGTAAAAATGTAATTGTTATTGGTGGTGGAGATACAGGTTCGGATTGCGTAGGTACATCAAACCGTCAAGGGGCGAAAAGTATTTTGCAGTTTGAATTAATGCCACAACCGCCAGTGGACAATAACCCACAAACACCTTGGCCAAACTGGCCTATGATTTTACGTACTTCTACTTCGCATGAAGAAGGATGCGATCGTCAATGGTCTATTGTAACCAAAGAATTTATTGGAGATGCAGACGGGAATTTAACAGGATTGAAAATTGCTGAAATGGGTTGGGTTACACCAGCAGACAGCAAACTTCCAAAGTACCAAGAAATGCCTGGTACTGAAAGAATTCTTCCGTGTGAATTGACTTTATTTGCAATGGGCTTCTTGCATCCGCAACATGGCGGCATGTTGAACGAATTAGGAGTTGAATACGATGAGCGCGGTAATGTTAAAGCAAGCGCAACGTATCAAACAAGTGTAGATAAAGTATTTGTTGCAGGTGATATGCGCAGAGGCCAATCTTTGGTTGTTTGGGCGATCTCTGAAGGTCGTGAGGCTGCTCGTAGTGTTGATTTGTTCTTAATGGGCACAACTAGTTTAGAAGCAAAAGACCACGGCACATTGGATACGGTTTATATTAAATAAGCTTAATATAATTTTAAATAGGAAACGTCACGCAATTTTGCGTGACGTTTTTTTGTTTGGGGTGTTAGATTATCGATTGACATTAGGTTTGATTAATATGAATCTTTAGAAATTAAAAGGAAGAATATAATCGCTATTTTTAATGCAAAAGAAACGATATCATTTTGAGATTAAACTACAATCAATAAAATTGCGTATACTCAGAGAAGTAGCGTATTGAATATATAAATAGATAGTTGTATATTGTACTAAATATCAGCACTATGATAACAAAAACGCAACTCATTAGTACCCTAGATCAGTTACCAGAAAACCTAACAGTTGAAGAAGTAATTGAACACATTATTTTTGTAGGGAAAATGCAAAAAGGTTTGGCTGATTCAGAAGCAGGAAAGTTAAACACCAAAGAACAAGCAAAGGCTAAATTGTCAAAATGGTTGAAGTAACATGGACAGACAATGCCGTTCAAGATTTGAATGATATTGCAGAATACATTTCCAAAGACTCGATTCGTTATGCTGAATTAACTGTCCAAGAACTTTTTGAATCCGTAGACATACTTGAAAAATATCCTAATTTTGGCACTATCGTGCAGGAATTTCAAAATGAAAAATTTAGACAAATAATAAAAGGCAATTATAGAATTGTGTATCAATTAGTCAATGAAAACGTAATTCATATTTTAACGGTACATAATTGTGCTCGATTAATTCGCAATACGTTTGAGTAATAATGACAATGAAAATATAAATTTAGTCCTTAACCATTCAAAATAAGTATAACTAATTATTCATTCAAAAGTATTCTAAATAGTTACAATGTAAATTTTAAACACTGCTCGCTAACTGTAATTATAATCTGACGATCCGTTTCCCGTATTTTTTCTTTAAGTCTTAAATTAATTGTTAAATTTTCTATGTCATCAAAATAACTTTCTTCATTGAGTTGTACATAATCATATTTGCCAATGACGGGCCTAGCAATCTTACTGTTGGTTTCTTTAATCCGTTCATTTAATTTATCTACATCCTCAATTGTAACACCATGGTCTAAATAATTAATTTTAAATCGTAAGTCACAAACTTTACCTTTTACTTTTGTTTGCGCGTAAAATGTATGCGTAAAAAAACCTTTCTCATATTTGGTGATTGGCATCACAAGCATATTAAAAAACGGATCATATTTTTCAACCACTTTAGAGGGAGGAAGCTCATTGGTTCCAGTGAAAATGATCAGGTAAGAAATCATTAATACTATGCCAATGCTTAGAATAATAATGTATTTCTTTTTCATAAATGATCCTTTAATATTGTAGAGCTTATAACGTGAGTTTTAAATCTTGGTCACTTATAGTAATGATTAATTGATAGTATTTATCATTTCTTCCAATAAGCCTTAAATTAATTGTCTTATTTTCTATATCATCAAAGTAGCTCTCTGAATTAATCATTAAGTAGCTATAATTTTTATCTATTAATGGCTTTGCAATTTTTTTATTTATCAATTTGATTCGTTCGTTAAGTTTTTCGATATTTTCAAATGTTACAGTATTGTTTATATAATCAATTTTAAAACGCAAATCACATTTTTGATTTCCAATGGTTGTTTGGCTGTAGAAAGTATGTGAAAAAAATCCTTTTTTATATTTAGTTAAAGGCATGTGTAACATATTAAAATATGGGTCGTAGTTTTCAAGGAACTTAGAAGGAGGCAATTTTTTTGTTCCGGTGAAAACAAACAAGTATGAAATAGTTAATACTACAGCAACACTTAGAATAATTATGTGTTTTTTTTTCATATTTCTAATTATTTTAATCTTGCAAAACGGATGGATGAATTGTCTATTTCTCTGCTTGTTTTAACTTCTTCACATCTTTCTTTTCCATCATCATCACCTCTTCCGCTCCCTCTAGAACAAAAATCGTCGTCATAAAAAGAATAGATATTTACTTGCGTAACGATCTCAACATGTATTCCTCCCAGCATACAAGCTATGTCTCCAACAGAAATAAGTACTTTTTTATTCGCATCTCTTTTTTCTATAATTTCAAACGGCCCTGCACCGTTATATATTTGGTTTGCAGAGTAATAATTACCATTTGCGTTTATTATATTTCTTCCCATAAGATATATAGCTTCGCCTACAAATAAATTACAGGTCCATGCATGATCATGTCCATAAACTAAACCGTAATAATTTGAAGGCCATTTGTGAAATGCATCTTTAATTGCCTGATAGGAGTGCGCACCAATACTGAAATCAGATTTCCCAGCCAGAAAACATAAAATTTCCCGCTTCTCCTAGATAAGTTTATTCTGCCAATAATCCATAAATTTCAATTTGTCATCTGGGAAATAGGATGGCTTTGCTATTTTATGAGCAAGATTGGGATTTGTTGTGAAAATAAATTTTATTGTTTTCTTGTTCCATGCTTTTTAGGTATCAAGAAGTAATGTATAATCGGCAAGCAGAGCTGCTTTAAGAGCTAATTGTGTATGTGGTGCTGGGTTCATTTAGAATAATAGAAAAGATCAATTTCATGAAAGATTGTAATAATAAAGAAAAATAATCAATGTGTGATGCACGTGTTAGAAAGGTTTGGTATTTTATTATCTTATGTTAACAGAAATATCTGATTGATTTACTGTTCTTTCTAAAAATAGAATGTTAATATTTAAAAACGTTTGAATGTATATTGAAGAGTAACATTCAGAAGTATGCAATTGCGTTGCCTTTTGTCTGAACCATGATTCGTGTGATTTGAATGATTGATATGATTAAGAATTTTTCTTTTTAATCAATTTTCTTTCACTTTAATCAAACGAATCATCGTTCAGACAAACTAATTTTGACGGAATATTTCACCTGAAAAATGCATTGTAAAAGTCCAGTTCATCGTCATTATCGCCTCCACCAAGTGTAAACTCAAGGTAATCGCTCACAAATTCTACAAATTTAGCTTTAGTATCTGAATCGCCTACCAGCTCAATGGATTCGTCTATTTCAATAATATTGAGATGCGTGCTTGTTACTATTTTATCTATTTCTGATGTTATTCTTTTTTGATTCAAATGTAAAAAGTGCTGAATTTTTTCATACGCAGGATTTCTACGCAGCATAAATTTTTTATGTTCCAATTCTCGAACACGTTGGTAGAGGGTTTCGTTGTATAGCTTTAACGTATCATTGGTTAAGTTATCTAGCCTGTCAGTTGTTTGGCTAATCCACTCCGCTTCCAATCGTAATAAGGTAGCGATATCTTTATTTTCGTAGGCAGCAGTTACTTTTTTCATCAACTCATTTTTTTGAATTTTAAGTACCTCGTCTTGCTCGCTATCTGGGTGTAATACTTTTACTAATGAAATGTATATGCTTCGTATATTTTTCGATTTTAATTCTTCCGCCTGCGCTTGAAGCTGTTCTCTTTTTGTAGGTTTTTTATTTTGTTGGCTTGCCTTAAACTCTTTTGTTTTTTCTTCATAAAACGCCTCAATTCGTTCTTGCATACGCTTGCGACCCTCAGGTGTATCTTCAAAATCAGAGGTATCTATTTCGCCATTAAAAGCAAATTTAATAGAGGCTTCAAACATTCCTCGTTCAAAAAATTCTTGCTGTTCAACTTCTTCTTTGTAGGAAATTTTCGACCATTTATCATACAATTCCTCTTGAATTTTTGTGGGTTCTTGCTGTTCAAATACATCATCCATTTCCGATTTTATAACTTCAGCAACAATCTCCTTTTGCTTTTTCGAAAGTTTATGTTTTTGTGATTCTTCATCCAGTTTGAAAACAAATTTCAATTTCTTTTCAACGATGTTCATCTCAAGCGGATATAATTTATTGTTATACTCTTGCACGGCAGCATCTAATTTTTGCTGCTCTTTTTCTAAATTTATTTCTAAGGCTTCAATTCGTTTGGTAAGTGAGTCAAATCGTTTCTGTTCTTTGGACTGTGTTTTTGATTTATCTTTGTCCTGAATAGATAATTGATTTGTGGATTTATTGGCAGAAGAATTCGTCATGAGATACACCTGTTACTGTGAAGTATAAAATTAATAAATTCATAAGCATTTATTAAGGATAGTAGATCTTTTAATACTCTTTTGGGGTAAAATTATCACCTCTATACCACATCTTAGGTGGGGAACGAAGAATGAGGTAGATTGTTTTTTGTCTGAACTCCCGCGCAAAAGCGGGACAGGTTATGATTCTTGTGATTTTACTGATTGGTGGAGTATGATTTTTTCCTTAATCATTTTTTCACTTAAATTATTTAAACAACAACAGGTTCGAAGCATTTGGGATGTCGAAAAAGAAAAGTGGTATTAGGATAAGATGCTTGTTCGAATAAACCAAAACGACTCTGTAATGGATTCGGCATAGAAACTCCAAATCAATTGATTACGTATAAATCTATAATGACACTGAATTTTATTAACAGATTTTTGTATATTTAAGTAAACATCAGGAGTATGATAACCAAAACACAACTTATAAATACACTTGATCAGTTACCCGAAAACTTAACTGTTGATGAGGTGATTGAGCATATTATTTTTGTTGAAAAAGTTCAGAAAGGCTTGAGCGACTCTGAAAATGGGAAGCTTAATACTAAAGAGGAAGCAAAGATTAAATTGTCTAAATGGTTAAAGTAATTTGGACAGACAATGCTATTCAAGATTTGAATGATATTGGTGAATACATTTCAAAAGACTCGCTTCGTTATGCCGAGTTAACAGTTTTACAACTTTTCGAATCCGTAGATATACTTCAAAAATATACTAATTTTGGCACTATTGTGCAGGAATTTCAAAGTGGAAAATTTAGACAAATAATAAAAGGAAATTATAGAATTGTATATCAGTTAATCAATGATGATGCGATACACATTTTAACGGTTCATAATTGCGCTCGATTAATCAGCAATACACTAACAAAGTAATGCCGTTGAGATACAAATACATCTAGGAGGGCAATAAACCAAGGAGCACGTATCTATCTTAATACAATCTACTTCTTCAGCAACTTATTATACTCCTCCAACAAATCAATGTATTTGCCTTTCCACAGATAAGACTTTCTATCGAAGCGAGGCGGTTATTTATTTGCCCTTACTTTTCGTTCCTTTACTTTTTGATGGAAGCGAAGCTTTTAATAAACTAACATCTTTCGATAAAGCCTCAATCATTTTTGCCATTTCTTCGATGTCTCTTTTTGTGGCGAAGCCATAATTGCTTTTAGAGTCTTCAGCAGTGTTTTCAGAATCATTAAAAAAATCAACAATGTTTACTTCAAGAGTTTTCGCTATTTCAGTTAGGCGGGCTATTGACACGTTTGTTTCATCACGCTCTATTTTGGAATATGCGCTTTTAGTAATACCTAACTCATAAGCAAGGTTGTCTTGAGTAAGCTCCTTGCTTACTCGTATTCTTCTGATTTTTTGTCCTAATGAGGTTTTCACAGAACGAATTTATTCAAGTAGATATTTCTAACGTTTCGTTTAGCTGCAATTAAGTGTCATTATAGTATATATTTGTATCTTTATAGTATATTTAATGGTCAAATATAACCTTTCAAGACATTTTGTGAACTGCAAAATGATTTTGAATGGATATAACTGCGCCAATCGAAATCACATCAAAAGGTAAAGATACTCTTGATTAAAGCCGAGCTAAACCGAACATGATATTCAACGAAGACTCAAGAGTTAAAATACCAACCATTCTGCATCTTATTCGCTTAGGGTATAAGTACCTTTCGTTATCGAAGAATAACTGGGATGAGTCGACCAATATTTTTACAGATATTTTTAAAAAGAGCATTGGAAAAATAAATCAAGAGTTAAGCGAAAGTGATATTACTAGATTTTACGATGAAGTTTCTCTGTGTCTGGAAAATGAAGATATCGGAAAAGCATTTTACGAAAAGCTTGTTTCAAAATCAGGCATAAGATTGATTGATTTTGAAAACTTTGATAATAATAGCTTTCATGTTGTAACGGAACTTAGCTATAAAAAAGACGATGAAGAATTTCGTCCAGACATTACACTTTTAATCAACGGCATTCCACTCGTGTTTATTGAAGTGAAGAAGCCAAACAATCCAGATGGAATTTTAGCGGAGCATAAACGCATACAAACACGGTTTGAAAATAAAAAATTCAGAAAGTTTGTTAACGCTACGCAATTGATGGTATTCTCCAATAACATGGAGTATGACCCACATGCATCGCAACCCATTGAAGGTGCTTTTTATGCAACAGCTTCGTATCACAAACCGAGTTTTAATTATTTCAGGGAGGGAGAAACGTTTGACCTTGAACGCATCCTTACAGATGTATCCGATGAAATTGAAACAGCTGTTTTAAAAGATACCAATCTATTAAGTATAAAGCAATCGGCAGAATTTACGACGAATAAAAATCCTGAAACACCAACAAATAAAATTTGCACGTCTTTGTTTCAGCGCAATCGTTTGTCTTTTTTATTGCAATATGGTTTGGCGTATGTGAAAGCAGAAGAGGGAGAATTGCAAAAGCACATCATGCGTTATCCGCAGTTGTTTGCAACCAAAGCGATAGAAACGAAATTAGAAGCAGGCGTTAAGAAAGGCATCATTTGGCATACGCAAGGAAGTGGCAAAACAGCGCTGGCATTTTATAGCGTGAAATTTTTGACTGATTATTTTCAGTCGAAAAATGTAATACCGAAATTTTATTTTATCGTAGACCGAATCGATTTATTGATTCAGTCTGCCAAAGAATTTAAGAGCAGAGATTTGGGGGTTCATGAAATTAATTCTCGTGAGGCCTTTTCGAAAGATATAAAATCTACGAGTGTTATTCATAACAATTCGGGTAAAGCAGAAATTACGGTTGTTAATATTCAGAAATTTCAAGACGACCCAGATGTAATTAAGAACAACGATTACAATTTGAATATACAGCGCATTTATTTTTTAGATGAAGTACATCGGAGTTATAACCCTAAAGGTAGCTTCTTAGCAAACTTGCAACAATCAGATGCAAATGCGATTAAGATCGGCTTAACGGGCACACCTTTATTGGGCGAGGATTACAACTCCAAAGCATTGTTTGGTGATTACATTCATAAATATTATTACAACGCATCCATTGCAGATGGATATACCTTGCGTTTAATACGTGAAGAAATTGAGACCAAATACAAACTGACCTTAAAAGAAGCCCTAGAGAATATAAAATTATTAAAAGGCAACGCCGACAAAAAAGTCATCTATGCGCATCCAAAATTTGTAGAGCCCATGTTGGATTATGTGGTGCAGAATTTTGAACAAGCGCGCATAACTATGAATGATGCTACCATTGGTGGTATGGTGGTTTGCGATTCGTCTGAACAGGCGAAAATGATGATGGAGATTTTTGAATCTAAATATGCTGTAAAAGCAGAATCAGATTTTTTGATGGCTGCCGAAGACGACCGACCAAGTTATGGCATTCAACAAAAACAAAACAACAAAGTAAAATCTGCGGCTGTTATACTGCATGATATAGGAACTAAAGAAGAACGCAAAAAACAAGTAGAAGCGTTTAAAGAGGGCAAGATTGATTTGCTATTTGTATACAATATGTTGCTCACTGGTTTTGATGCACCACGCTTAAAGAAACTATACATTGGTAGGGTTATTAAATCACACAACTTGTTGCAAACATTGACGCGTGTGAACAGAACCTATAAAGAATTAAAATATGGTTATGTAGTTGATTTTGCAGACATACAATCGGAGTTTGATAAAACCAATCGCGCGTACTTTGATGAATTGAAATCAGAGTATGGGGATGAAATGGAGCATTACACCAATATTTTTAAATCTACGGAAGAGATCAATTTAGAAATTGAAGAGATTAAAGATGTACTATTTGCTTTTGACACCCTCAATGGAGAAAATTTTTCGAAGCAGATAAATCAAATCAATGACCGCAAACAGTTGTTGGAAATTGTAAAAGCATTAAACAATGCACGTAGTTTGTACAATCTCATTCGTTTGTCGGGGAATTATGAATTATTAGAGAAGCTTGATTTTAATAAGCTCACACAACTCTCGCGCGAAGCCAACAATCGTTTGTCGCTTATCAATACAAAAGAGGCCTTGGAAAACAATGTAGATACCAGTAATCTATTAAACATTGCCTTGGAAGATGTACTCTTTGCTTTTGTAAAGGTGAAGGAAGAAGAGATGGTATTGGCCGATCAGCTGAAAGATATTTTGCAACGCACACGCGAATCGCTCGGTGCAAATTTTGATCAGAAAGATCCGGTGTTTATTTCTTTAAAAGAAGAATTAGAAAGGTTGTTCAAGAAAAAAAATCTCAATGAAGTTACAAAAGGTGAAATGGAAGACAACATTAAAGCCTTAGAAATTATCTATTCACAATCAAAAGAAGTAGAACGCAAAAATCAATTGCTAAAGGCGAAGTACGACAACGATGCAAAATATGCACGCATGCACAAACGCTTGATGGAGAAAGATCCCTTAACCAATAGCGAACGCAAGTTGTTTGACGTATTACACAGTCTGAAGCAAGAAGTAGATGCACACATTTTGCAAAACTCAAAAATGTTGGAGAACGAAGCTTTTATAGATAAAATGATGGCGCGTTTAGTAATTAATCAATTTAAGAATAAGCACAACATTGATATAAACGCGGATCAAGCCAATACTATTAAAACGATGATGGTAAAGGAGTACTTAAATGAATTTCATGGTAGGGTTGGGTATTAAATAAGGTTGTCTGAACTATGATTAGAAGATGTCTGAACTATGATTCTTTTGATTAAAGTGAAAGGAAAATGATTAAAGAAAAATGCTAATCACAGCAACTACGGCGAAAATTTTAATCATAACAATCATTCAAATCAAAAGAATCATAGTTCAGACAAGAGAAAGAATCACAGTGCAGACAATCATCAAAATATTAACACGCATTCGAATTAAAATATAAAAATGACTACCACAATACAATTTGAAAAACAAACCAAAGCACTTATAGACGATTTAAAAAGTGTGTGTGCCAATTATGGTTTGGGAAATGACGGCAATGAATTTAAAATCATTACGCAGGTATTTTTATATAAATTCTTGAATGATAAGTTTACGTTTGAAATAAAACAACTCGATAAGAAATTAGCAAAGTCAGACGATGTAGCAAAGGACCTGCGCAAATACAAAAAGGGCGAATACGAAATGCTTACCATGCAGCTCAGCGAAAGTACGGCTGCATTAACACCTGCACAGTTGATACCTTCTTTGTTTGAACGACAAAACGAAGCAAAGTTTTCAGATATCTTTGACAATACCTTACTTGATATTGCAAAAGAGAATAGTGAAATATTTTCTGTGATTACCGATGGTGGCGAAAAAATTGTGTTGTTTGAAAACATCAGCAAATACGTAACCGATAAGCGTGACGAATTTTGCAAAGCCATTATCAATAAATTGGTTGGCTTTAGTTTTGAAACCATCTTTCATGAGAAATTTGATTTTTATGCTACCATCTTTGAATACTTAATTAAAGATTACAATACCAATAGCGGAGGTAAGTATGCCGAATACTTTACGCCACACGCCGTAGCAAAAATTATGGCTGCTTGTTTGATTACGGAGAAACAAAGCAATGTAACCTGTTATGATCCATCTGCGGGGTCGGGCACCTTGTTGATGAATATTGCACATGCCATTGGTGAAGATAAGTGTACGATTTATTCGCAGGATATTTCTCAGAAATCTTCCAACCTCTTGCGCTTGAATTTAATTTTGAATGACTTGGTGCATTCCATTCCTAATATTGTAAAAGGCAATACCATCTTAGAGCCCTACCACAAAGAAGTCAATGGGCGATTGAAGCAGTTTGATTTTATTGTTTCGAATCCACCCTTCAAATTAGATTTTAGCGATTACGTAAAAGACTTAGATACGAAAGCCAATAACGAACGTTTTTTTGCAGGCCTACCCAATATACCCAATGCAAAAAAAGAAAGCATGGCGATATACCCGCTGTTTATACAACACATTATGTACTCGCTTTCTAAAAAAGGCAAAGCTGCGGTTGTTGTACCTACGGGGTTTATAACTGCACAAAGTGGCATTGAACGTAAAATACGTGAGCGTTTGGTTGAACAAAAAATGCTGCGTGGGGTAATTAGTATGCCGAGTAACATCTTTGCAACGACAGGGACTAACGTGAGTATTTTGTTTATAGACAATGCCAATAAAAAAGGCGACATCGTGTTGATGGACGCCTCAAAGTTGGGGACTACGGTGAAGGATGGTAAAAATCAAAAGACCTTACTCTCGCACGAAGAAGAACAATTGATTATCAAAACCTTTAACAAACACGAAGCTGTTGAAAATTTTACGGTTGTAGTATCGTACGAACAAATAGCAGAGAAAAATTACAGCTTTAGCGCCGGACAATATTTTGATGTGAAAATTGAATACACGGATATTACACCAAAGGAATTTGCAAAAAAGATGGACGACTTTAAAACAAATTTAGACACGCTATTTTCAGAGTCTAAAAAGTTAGAAAAGGAGATTCAAAAGCAGCTGGGAGGATTGAAGTATGAGTAAGGTTGAAACATTAAAAGATATTACTTTAAAAATTGGAAGTGGCGCAACTCCCCCGGGTGGGCAAAATTCCTATTATGAAGAAGGCGTTTCATTTATTAGAAGTCAAAATGTGCTTGACTTTAGATTCTCGACAAATGGTTTAGCGTTTATTAACGAACAACAGGCGAAAGAACTAAATGTTGTTACGATCGAGGAAAACGATATTCTTTTAAACATTACAGGTGATTCGATTGCACGGGTTTGTCTTGTTCCTAAAGAAATTTTACCAGCACGAGTTAACCAGCATGTAGCAATAATTAGATGTGATGAAACTGTTTATTATAAATATGTTTATTATTATTTACTGAATTTAAAACCATATCTTCTTAAAATATGTGGTGTCGGAGGAACAAGAAATGCTTTAACTAAGGTTGCTTTAGAAAAGTTAGAAATTATATTTCATGATAATCAAAAACGAAGAGCTGAAATTCTTTCCGCTCTCGATTCTAAAATTGAGCTTAATAATCGTATCAATGCTGAGTTAGAGGCAATGGCTAAAACACTTTACGATTATTGGTTTGTGCAGTTTGATTTTCCGAATGAAAAAGGTAAGCCGTATAAAAGCAGCGGCGGTAAAATGGTTTGGAATGATGCGTTGAAAAGGGAGGTGCCGGCGGGCTGGGAGGTGACTTTCTTGAATGAATGGATTAATAACGACAAAAGCGGTGATTGGGGTAAAGAAGCGCCGGAAGGAAACTACAATCAAAAAGTATATTGTGTTAGAGGTGCAGATATAAATGGTTTGAATGGTAATGGTTCGTTGAACACACCAGAACGTTATATTTTGGAAAAAAACATTCATAAAATTCTAGAGCCTGCTGATTTAATTGTTGAAATATCAGGCGGTAGCCCAACACAATCTACTGGGCGATTAGCATTTGTTACTGATGAAACATTGAATCGTTTTGATGCTCCACTTATTTGTTCAAATTTTTGTAAAGCAGTTACGTTAAAAGATAAAAAGTTGTTATTTAATTTTGTTTATCATTGGAATAGTATTTATGATGCGGGTGTTTTATTTGGATATGAGGGCAAAACAAGTGGCATAAAAAATTTATTGTTCGAAAGTTTTGTAAGCACACATTTAACTGTACTTCCCACAGAAGATATAATTGAAAAGTTTTATAAAACTATTGTTTCTATTCATTCAAAAAAACAAACTAATTTATTAGAAAATCAAAAACTCGCCCAGCTTCGCGATTGGCTGTTGCCGATGTTGATGAATGGGCAGGTGAAAGTTGTCTGAACTATGATTCTTGTGATTTGAATGATTGTTATGATTAAGAATTTTTCTTTAATCAGTTTTCTTTCACTTTAATCAGAAGAATCATAGTTCAGACAACATCAAGCGAATCATAGTTCAGGCAAAATTTCTTATCTTTTGTAAACGTCCTTTTTTAATTTTTATATTGATATTTGCAAGGTTATCTGAACTTTCTCCCAAAAGCGGGACAGGTTCTGATTTGAATGATTGTTATGATTAAGAATTTTTCTTTAATCATTTTTCTTTCACATTAATCAAATGAATCATAGTTCAGACAACATCACACGAATCATAGTTCAGACAATCTTCAATTTTAAAATACCAGCTACACATGATTAACGAACAATACAAACATTCAGAATTAACAGCTAAGATTATTGGTTGTGCTATTGAAGTTCACAAGAAATTAGGAAACGGTTTTCAGGAAGTAATTTATCAACGTGCACTCGAGATTGAAATGTGCCTAATGAATATTTCTTTTAACAGAGAATTTGAAATGCCTATTTTTTATAAAGAACAGCAAATTGGAACGAGGCGAGTAGATTTTTTAGTAGAGGGTATTATTTCAGTTGAATTAAAAGCTATCTCACACATTGAGGAAGTACATTTTGCACAAGCAATTAATTATTTGGAAGCATATAACTTGGAGATTGGTTTACTCATTAACTTTGGGGAAATGAGTTTGAAATTTAAGCGCTTGACAAATAAAAAATTTAAAGATGTTTGAAAAAGATTGTCTGAACTCCCGCTCAAAATTGGGGCAGGTTATGATTCTTGTTATTTGAATGATTGATATGATTATGATATTTTTTTTATTTAATCAATTTTCTTTCAAATTAATCAAACGAATCATAGTTCAGACAATATCAAACAAATCACAGTTGAGACAATTGTAAATATCACCAACCTTCTCTCCATTTTCAACATCTGTACGCAATTTAAATTTTAATCGTAACTTGTTTAATCTAACAATTCAATTTTTATGAATCAGGAAACAGCTATAAAATTATTTGAACAAAAACAGGTTCGCAGTATCTGGGATGCCGAACAAGAAAAATGGTATTTTTCTGTAGTGGACGTAATTTCGGTACTCAGCGATCAAATTGATCATCAAGGAGCGCGAAATTATTGGAAAGTATTGAAAAGTAGGCTTTTAAAGGAAGGGAATGAAACGGTTACAAATTGTAACCGTTTGAAATTAATAGCAGAAGATGGTAAAATGAGACTTACAGACGTTGCTGATACGGAACAATTATTCCGTTTAATCCAATCTGTACCTTCACCTAAGGCAGAACCCTTTAAATTATGGATCGCAAAAGTTGCCCGTGAGCGTATCGATGAAATAGAAGACCCTGAAATTGGCATTGATCGATTGATGGAAACCTATCTCAAAAAAGGATACAGCAAAGAATGGATTAATCAGCGTTTAAAAAGTATTGAAGTACGTAAAGAGTTGACTGATGAATGGGATACAAGAGGCGTAAAAAAAGGTCAAGAATATGCAATACTAACCGATGAGATTACGAAGGCCTGGAGCGGCTTAACGGTGAAGGAATATAAAAATCACAAGGATCTGAAGAAAGAAAATTTAAGAGACAATATGACCAATCTTGAATTGGTATTGAATATGCTTGCAGAAGCTACTACTTCTGAAATTAGCAAAGAAAAGAAGCCAAAAACATTTGACGAGAATAAAATTATAGCCAACCAAGGCGGCACCATTGCTGGTAATACCCGAAAAGAAATTGAAGAGAAGACGGGTAAAAAAGTTGTGAGCACACGTTCAGCAAAAAAACTATTAGCAGACAAAGCAAAACAGATCAAGAAGAAATAATTTGCACTTTTGTTACTGCTTTTGTCTGAGTTCCTCTTCCAAAGCGACAGAGATTATGATTTTTATGATATTGATTTTATTTTAATCACCTTCCTTTCGGCTTAATAAAATCAATCATAGTTCAGACAATTTTTAAATAATCTACACTTTAAGCCTGTATTAAACCAAATGGAACTAATTTTAATTTTTTTGTCTCCTTAAGGCAACATTAACCCTATTTTATTAGGTATTGTTGCCTATAAACAACATATTATATTTGATTTATTTCTAATTTTTCGTATATTAGTTGTGTAATAGCAACATTAAATGCTTATTACATGTATTATGTCGTACTTAAGCAACAATATAAACTGGTATGCACTTAGTGATCCCGCAATCATTGAAGAGTTGGGCAAGCAACTAAAGCGCATGCGTCTAAAAAACAATCTTACGCAACAAGCGCTTGCCGATCGTTGTGGTTTGTTTCGCAGTACCATCAGTGAAATAGAGAATGGTCGTGTGGGTAGTTTGTTAAGTTTTGTGCAATTGCTGCGTGGGCTCAATAATTTAGATTTGCTTGATGCCTTTGTTATAAAAGAAGAAATCAGTCCGCTGATGGTTGCAGAGCAGCAAGCCAACATGCGCAAGCGTGCTTCAAACAAAAGCAAAAAAGACAAACCTGAAAGCGAATGGTAGTAGCAAACGTGATGTTGTGGGGGCAACGAGTAGGCGCTGTCTTGTGGAACTACGAAAAAGACTATGCCACTTTTGAATTTGAAGCAGGTTTTTTAAAATCGGGTTTGGATGTTGCGCCGATTATGATGCCATTAGAAAATGCACGTAGCGGAGAAATTTTTCAGTTTGCAAATCTTCCTAAAGAAACGTTTCATGGTTTGCCAGGCTTGTTATCGGATGCCTTGCCCGATCGGTTCGGGAATCAGTTGATTGATTTATGGCTGGCGTCAAAAGGGCGCGACAAAGACAGTATGAGTCCGGTTGAACGATTGTGTTATTTGGGTTCACGCGGTATGGGCGCCTTAGAATTTGAACCGACAGAGCGCAATGAAAAAGAACCGTCGAAAGGCTTGGAGATTGGTGACTTGGTAGAACTTTCTAAAAAGGCTTTGTCGATTAAAGAAACCTTAGATAGTCATTTTTCGAATGATGATGCAGAAACATTTTCAGATATTATTCGTGTAGGTACCTCTGCTGGTGGTGCACGTGCAAAAGCTGTGGTTGCATATAATGAAAAAACAGGGGAAGTACGTTCTGGACAAATAAAATCTCAGAAAGGATTTGAACATTGGCTCATAAAATTTGATGGTGTAACCAACGAAGCCTTGGGCGATCCCAAAGGGTATGGACGCATTGAGTATGCCTATTATAAAATGGCTGTTGCGTGTGGAATTGTAATGATGCCGAGTAAATTATTGGAAGAAAACGGTAGGGCACATTTTATGACCAAACGTTTTGATCGCATTGCCAATGATGAAAAACTACACATGCAAACACTTTGTGGAATGTGTCATTTTGATTATAATAATCCAAATGCATATTCGTACGAACAAGCGTTTCAAGCAATGCGCCAATTGCGATTGCCATATACAGATGCAGAGCAATTGTATCTACGCATGGTTTTTAATGTGATCGCCCGCAATCAAGATGATCATACAAAAAATATTTCGTTTCTGATGGATACGTCTGGTATGTGGAGCTTATCGCCCGCCTATGATGTTACCTATGCGTACAACCCCGCAAACAAATGGATTGGCAAACACCAACTATCTGTAAATGGGAAAAGAGAAGATATAACGCGCGAAGATTTATTGTCGCTAGCAAAACAAATGAATATTAAAAAGCCGAAAGAAATTATTGAGAAAGTAATTGCTGTAATACGTGATTGGTCTATGTATGCACAAGAGGCAGGTGTTCCGAAGAATCAAATAACAGCTTTGGGGAAGACGCATTTATTGAACATGTAAATTTTTTCGGAGATTGATATATGAAATATTTAATAAATGCTCATGATAGAGAGCATACAGACTGAAAGCCTGAAATATTAAAACTTGGGGCATCGCCCCAAGGAAGAAGTAAATGGAGCTATTTTTTTGCATTAAAAAGTACTATGAAATTGTTTAACTTGTAACACCAACAAATCAACATGGCTAGCGAAAATAAACACACACTAAAACCAAGCGACGAGCTGTCGGATTTTTTGCTGTATACAGCACCAGATGGAGCAGTAAAGATTGAAATCTATTTTCAAAACGAATCGGTGTGGCTAACACAGCAAAAAATCGCAGACTTGTTTGGAGTAGATAGATCTGTAATTACTAAGCACTTGAAGAATATTTTTGAAGGGGAACTGGAAAAGGATACAACTTGTGCAAAAATTGCACAAGTTCAACTAGAAGGTGAAAGAACGGTCACTAGAAATATTGAATATTATAATTTAGATGTTATACTTTCAGTTGGTTACAGAGTTAATAGCAGCAAAGCCACCCAATTTAGAATTTGGGCAACAAAGACGCTGAGGGAATATATCATTAAAGGCTTTGTAATGGATGATGATCGGTTGAAAAATGGACAGTTTTTTGGCAAAGATTATTTTAAAGAATTACTAGAACGTGTTCGTTCCATCCGTGCAAGTGAGCGCAGAATATATCAACAGATTACAGATATTTTTCAAGAATGTAGTATCGATTATGATGTGCATTCGGAAGTAAAAAAACACTTTTTTGCAAGCGTTCAAAATAAATTTCATTTCGCTATCACAGGAAAGACAGCTGCTGAAATTATTTATGGGCAGGCAGATAGTAAAAAAGAACACATGGGTTTAACTACCTGGAAAAATTCACCAGGCGGGAGAATCTTAAAATCGGATACGACTATTGCAAAAAACTATCTGAATGAAAATGAAATTAAACAGCTGGAACGGACCGTAACAAGTTATTTTGATTACATCGAAAATTTGATCGAAAGAGGAAATGCGTTTACGATGGAACAGCTGGCGGAAAGTGTAAATAAATTCCTTTCGTTTAATGAGTATAAGGTGTTAGGGAATGTAGAGACAATTGCTAAAGTACAAGCCGACAAAAAGGCGGAAGAAGAATATGATGTGTTTAATAAAACACAAAAAATAAATTCTGATTTCGATAAAGAAATTCAGCGCATACAAAATAAAAAATGAAAGGATAAATTCTATTTCGTACGATAAAGGCTGAAAGCCTTTCATATCAAAACTAGGGGCGTCTCCCCTAGGAAGAATAGATGATATAGCTGAATATAGAAAAATCAATCTGAAAGATAATTAACCTACCATGAAACCACAAAAAAACGTCTCAAACACAATCGTCATACAGGCATCTGCAGCAGATGTTTGGGATGCATTAGTAAATCCTGCTAAAACAAAAGTATATATGTTCGGCTGCGAAACCGTTTCGGACTGGAAGGTTGGAAGCGAATTGTTATGGCGCGGCCAGTATGAGGGAAAAGAAATGGTTTTTGTAAAAGGCAAAATTTTAGCCATTCATCCCCATGAAGAACTTTTATATACGGTGATTGATCCTTTTGCGTCGTACCCAGATATTCCTGAGAATTATTTAAATGTTACCTATAAGCTAGAAAGCTACGGAGAAGACACAAAATTAACCGTGATACAAGACGGGTTTGAATGTGCCGCAGAAGGTGAGAAACGATATGACGACGTATATAATAAAGGCGAAGGATGGAACCCAATATTAGTGCAGATTAAAGCATTGGTAGAAGCGTAATCAGCATTAAGATTTGACGGATACATGTGAAAATATTGATAAGCACCATGTACTGTCATACACAGACCGTTTCACCACACAACAAATGTGGTGCTATGTGAGCCATTGAACACGGTTGGAGTAACTATGGTAAACAGAGATCAAGGTTTTTAAAATATGCAATCAATATTTTCCAATCCAATAAATCCCATAATCCCACAAATCCCAATTCAGACAAAAAAATGAAATCAAATTCAGACAACAATCTTTCTTGGGCCGAATTCGAACGTGTAGATATACGTGTTGGCACCATTATTCAGGCAGAAGTATTCGCAGAAGCAAAAAATCCTGCGTATAAATTACACATTGACTTTGGAGCCTTGGGAATTAAAAAAACCTCTGCTCAAATCACCGTTTTGTATTCCACAGAAGAATTGATTGGCAAGCAAGTTGTGGCTGTCGTTAATTTTCCACCAAAGCAAATTGCAAACATACAAAGCGAATGTTTGATACTTGGTGCATTGGGAAATGATAAAGCAATTACGCTACTAGGTTTGGATAAAGAGGTAGAAAACGGATTAAGAATCGGATAAAACGTTGGCAGAAGGGTGATTTGAATTTTGCCCAAATACGTAGAAGTTTTGACTGTATTGGATGCTATAACAATTAGGTCCATGAGTTAAATCACACGAATCATCGTTCAGACACGTTTAGCTATCCATTAAATTCTCCCGGTGGTCTGTAAAACATAGGTCACGACGAAAATTTCAGAACTGGTTTGCAGATTCCATTTGATAGAGCGGAAAGGCTGAAAGCCTTACATATCAAAACTTGGGGCATCGCCCCAAGAAAGAAGTCATTGAAATCAATTCCTTAGCACATACTGTCGCCAATCGAATTTCAAAATCGTAAAAATATCCTTAATTTAGTTATTCCATGTATCGAATGTTAAAAATGAAGGAATAGCGTTCTTATTTCTAAAGCGATACGAAATAATAACTCAACGTGTTTAAAAATATGAAAAATCCCATTACTATTGAAACAATCGTTCATGCGCCAATCGATAAAGTGTGGAGTTATTGGAATGCACCCGAACATATTACGCAATGGAATCATGCATCTCCAGATTGGCATGCTCCGAAAGCGGAAAATGATTTGCGTGTGGGTGGAAAATTTACAACGACGATGGCTGCGAAAGACGGCAGTATGCGTTTTGATTTTTGGGGAATCTACGACGAAGTTAAACCTACGGAATGGATTGCCTATACCATGGGTGATGGAAGAAAAGCAACGATTGCGTTTTCTATCGTTGAAGAAAAAATAAAAATAGTACAGCGTTTTGAGCCTGAATCGGAGAATTCAATCAAATTGCAACAAGCGGGTTGGCAAGCGATTTTGAATAGTTTTAAATCATATACAGAAAATAATTAGTACAATACATTCAGTTATAAAATGAAAATACTTAAAGTAATAACAGTTATTGTTGGCGTATTTGTTGCGCTATTTTTGCTTGTAGCCGCCATTATGCCAAGTACCTATACGGTTTCGGTTTCTACTGTTATAAATAAGCCGCAAAAAGAAGTGTACGATTTTGTGAAGTCATTAAAGAATCAAGAATACTATAGCGTTTGGGTAATGAAAGATTCAAATCTTGTAATGACGTATACAGGTGTAGACGGAACACTTGGATTTGTTGCACACTGGAGTAGCAGTAACGACCAAGTAGGAGAGGGAGAGCAGAAAATCACAAAAGTAGACGGAGAGCGAGTTGAAGTTGATATACGATTTGAAAGACCTTTTGAGGGAGAACAAAAGGCGGCAACGATAGTTAAAGACATTGGTGAAAATAAAACCAAAGTAATAAGCGAATTTTATGGCCATGATTCCTATCCTTGGAATGCGCTATCTTTTGTAGGTAAATCCATTATCAAGGATGCACAGACACAAAATATGGTAAATTTAAAAGTGATACTTGAGCGCTAATTCAAGGCCTATAAACGTAGCTCGTATAAAAAACTCATTTCTAAAGAATTAAGAGTATAAACGGAACGTATATTTTCTAATGCAGAATAATTTTGCAATAAATCCCAGCTTTGATATAAGGAATTTCCTTTTAAAGGGTGTAACTTATCTATTCAAATTCAGTTTTGAATAGATACCTTAGGAATGGCAAACTTGATAGATAAAAACACGGTCACCTTATTGCGCATACCTTTTTCATTTTTATTGATGCCTTTATTCCTATTGGCATTAAGTCAATCAGGAGTGAATATTTTAAACTTTAATGTAATTGTGAGTTTTCTCATAATACATCTACTGGTATATCCAGCAAGTAATGGCTACAACAGTTATGTCGATCAAGACGAAGGCAGCATTGGCGGTATAGAAAATCCACCATTGCCAACCATACAATTATTTTATGTAACAGTTTTTTTGGACATACTTGCATTGATTCTATCTGTTGTCTGTATTCATTGGAAGTTTGCAATTTGTATTTTTTTATACATCCTAGCTTCAAGAGCCTATAGCTCTAAAACCATTCGACTAAAAAAATATCCCTACATCGGATTTCTTACAGTGGTATTTTTTCAAGGTGCTTTCACGTATTATATGTGTGTGTTAGGTATTACTGGCCAGTTATTGGAACTGAATCAGCCGATAATTTATTTACTTATAGCCTGCTCTCTACAAATTGCAGGCGCTTATCCATTGACACAGATTTATCAGCATCAACAAGATTATAAAGATGGCGTTATTACCATTAGTTATAAACTGGGGTATATTGGAACATTCTTGTTTACAGGTATCATGTTTCTAGGTACAAACCTATTTTATTTCCTTTACTTTAATGCAACGGAATCTTTGAGCTCGTTTTATATTTTGCAACTGTTCTTCCTTCCAATTGTTGGGTATTATGTGTATTGGTTCAGTACAGTTATTAAAGATAGAACTGCAGCAAATTTTAAACATACCATGCGTATGAATCTGCTTGCAGCTATATGCATGAATACTTGTTTTCTAATATTATACATTATGAATACTTTCGCGTGACATATATTTCAGCCATAGAGACTGGCGTGCCAGCTTACAAACACAATCAAAAAGTGTTTTCTGAGTTTTATGCTCGTTCAACGGACGACACTGAAATACAGCGGAAGATAAAAATCATTGGAACTAAAACGGGTATCGAAACGCGTCATTCGGTATTAAAAGATTTTAGTGTGTCTACATCTGAGTTTAAATTTTTTCCTAAATGTGAAAGTCTTTTACCAGAGCCAAGTTTAACAAAGCGTATGGACATATATAACCATGAAGCACTTAAATTGTCTATAGGAACTGTACTTAAAATAAAAAATTTCGAATCCATTAAATCATCTATTACCCATATTATTACCGTTACATGTACGGGGTTGATTGCGCCTGGTTTAGATATTCAGTTGGCTCAAGCATTGCAATTAAATCCTACGATAGACAGGTGTAGCATTAATTTTATGGGTTGCAATGCCGCCATATTAGCCTTAAAGCAAGCAGATGCAATTTGTAAGAGTAATAACAATGCACGCGTGTTGGTTGTATGTACGGAATTATGTTCCATTCACTTTCAAAAGAATTATTCAGACGATTACATCATTTCAAATCAATTGTTTGGTGATGGCTGCGCAGTTGTTTTGGTCGAAGCTACACCTAATAAATATCAAGATAAAGATTTAATTAAGCTAAATGGCTTTCATTCCTTATTGTTGCATGAAGGCGCAAACGATATGGCGTGGCAATTATCGGAGACGGGATTTAAAATGAATTTAACTTCCTATGTATCGGATTTAATTAACGGCAACATAAAATCCATGTTAGAGAGCATCAATGTTCAATCAGAAAATATTGATCTGTGGGCCGTACACCCGGGGGGTAAAAAAATTATTGATGGGTTTTGCGATGCATTAAATCTAAATGCAGAAAAATTAAAATCATCGTATGAGGTGTTGCGTGACTATGGAAATATGTCATCACCTACGGTATTATTTGTATTGAAAAATTTATTAGAAAAAAATACACATCCAACTATTGGACAATCTATTTTTGTAGCAGCGTTTGGTCCAGGTTTAAGTATCGAAACATTGAAATTGATGTATGCTTAAATATAGAAGCCACGAGAAGGAGTTATTAGATGCTACGGATATACCGAAGAAAGATTTATTTTTAAATCTGAAAGAGTTAAATTTTATCAATACGTGGCTAGGTGGTTATCGTATTAGTTTGTCTGGCATACAAAAAATTTTGAAGAACAATAAGATATCAAGTCTTGTGGATATTGGTTGTGGAGGTGGCGATACATTGCAGGTACTTCACTATTGGTTTAAAAAGAAGAATAGATATGTTTCACTGACCGGTATTGATCTCAATCCTATCTGCATTGATTACGCAAATGCACATGCAGCGAATTATCCGATACATTTTATTTGCGACGATTATAGGCGATTGTTCGATTATATTCCACATGTTGACATCATTCATGCCTGCTTGTTTTGCCATCATCTTTCAGAAGAGCAATTGATAGAGTTGATGCAATTTGCGAAACAACATAAAACCATTTTATTGATTAATGATTTAGAACGGAATACGATTGCATATACTGCAATTTTATGCTTGACGAAACTTTTTTCAAAATCGTACTTGGTTAAAAATGATGCGCCCTTATCTGTTGCTAGAGGCTTTAAGAAAAAGGAATGGAAGGATATTATGGATAAAGCAGGAGTAACGGCTTATTCCATAAAAAATATGTGGGCATTCCGACATCAAGTGATTGTATATGGAAACAAATAACAATTATTCATGCGCTATTATTGGCGGAGGTTTGGCTGGCTTATCCTTGGCGATACAATTAGCCGATGCAGGGGTCGAAGTCATTTTATTTGAAAAAAAAACGTATCCTTTTCATAAAGTATGTGGCGAATACATCTCTATGGAAAGTTGGAATTTCATCACCGCACTAGGAATTCCTTTGGCGGAGCTAAACGTACCCATAATAAATACTGTCGGAATTAGTTCTGAAAAAGGATTTATGCTGAATGCAACTTTGCCCTTAGGTGGCTTTGGCATAAGCAGACATACACTCGATTTTAAACTGTATGAAGTAGCCAAACAAAAGGGTATATGTATACGTGAGAATTGCAACGTATTGAATGTAATACAACTCGATTCAAATTCCTACCGAATAGAAACATCACAAGGATATTACACTTCAAATATCGTATGTGGAACCTACGGAAAATACACACCTCAATTCATACATTCCAAAAAACAGAAGCAACACAATAAAGAGAATTACATCGGAGTAAAATATCACATTAAAACCGATTTGCCAACGGATAGGATAGAACTTCATAATTTTAGCGGAGGCTATTGCGGAATTTCTAAAGTAGATTTGGATGCGTATTGTATGTGTTATTTAGTCAATTCCATTCAATTGAATAACGCACAGAATGACATCAAAAAAATGGAAGAGAACGTATTGTTCAAGAATCCATTTTTAAAAAAACACTTTACACAGGCTGAATTTTTATTTAAAGAACCGCTTGTAATAAGTAATGTAACGTTTCGTAAAAAGTCGACCTATAGAAATGGTATATTCTTATTGGGCGATGCGGCTGGCTCGGTAACACCCTTATGTGGAAATGGCATGAGTATGGCATTACGTGCCTCACATATATTTGCTCAGTTACTAGCTTCTTTTTCTAAAGGAAATATTTCAAAAGAGGTGTTCATTAGAACGTATCAAAATGCTTGGGAACAGCAGTTTGATACGAGAATTATGATTGGATATTATTTACAGGGATTATTTGGCAAAAAGAATCTGACAGATATGAGTTTGAAAGTTCTCCATCAGTTTCCCTCCATTACTAAAAAAATTATTCAACAGACGCACGGCAATCCATTCTAATTGAAACATCGCACGTTTCGGATTTTTACAGTATAATTATTTCATATCTTTGTTATAGTGGACAAACCTACAAGGTTTTAAAAACCTTGTAGGTTTAAATTGCACTGATTCAATTGAATAAAAACATGAACGAGCAAGCTACCATACAGTATAAACGCATTGAAGAAGCGATTGCATATATTCAGACACATTATGCGAAACAACCCAGCCTAGAAGAAATTGCGGCAGCAGTGCATCTGAGCCCCGATCACTTTCAACGCATATTTAGTGAATGGGCAGGAGTAAGCCCCAAAGCATTTTTGCAATATATCAGTATACAACATGCTAAAAAAATCATACAAACTTCTGCTGTAAATTTGCTTGATGTAACACATCAAATTGGCTTGTCTAGTACAAGTAGGTTGCACGATTTGTTTATAAAGATTGAGGGAATGACACCTGCAGAATATAAAAACGAAGGAGCACAGTTAACCATTCAATATAGTTTTTCGCAAACATTTTTTGGAGAAGTACTTGTTGCTTCTACATCAAAAGGAATTTGCCATTTGACTTTTATTGAAAATCAAGAACGCAGTTTTGATTCTTTTAAAAAGCAATTTCCGAAAGCATTGTTTGAAAAGGTAGAGACAAAAATGCATAAACAAGCTCTGGCTATTTTTTCAACAGATTGGACAAATCTGTCTCAAATCAAATTGCATTTAAAAGGAACCGATTTTCAATTAAACGTATGGCAAGCCTTATTGAAAATACCCTTTGGCAATTTGACAACTTACGGAACAATAGCCAAAGCTATAGATAAGCCTAGCGCTTCAAGAGCCGTGGGTACAGCCATTGGAAGCAATCCGATTGCATTTCTGATTCCATGTCATCGGGTGATTCAATCCTCTGGTCAGTTTGGAGGCTATATGTGGGGCCCACTGCGAAAGACAGCGATGATCGGCTGGGAAGGAGGACAAAAAAGTACGGAGTATTAAGTACGGAGTACAAAGTCGGCTTTAAAATGGACAACATATTCCCCCAATGGTATGATAATATACGGAACGTAATGGATGCTATTCAGTTTAATGAATCGAGCAACATGTAAAACTATTTTCACTTACTTTGTGCTTAATACTCCGTACTTAGTACTTTCTTTCCCCATGGATTTATTCAATCAAGACCCAACAAAAAATCTCTTGCCTTACGACGGTGTTGTGGAATATCATGGTAGTATTATAGATACTGCACGTGCGAAGGAGTATTTTAATGCACTCCTTGATTCCATTGAATGGAAGCATGACGAATCATTTATATATGGCAAACACTATGTTACTAAGCGCATGGTTGCATGGTATGGCGACAAATCGTTTGAGTATTCGTATTCAAATACAAAGAAAAAGGCTTTGCCTTGGACAAAAGAATTAATGGAATTGAAAACCTTGGTTGAAAAAATTTCTGGTGAAACATTTAATTCCTGCTTGTTGAATTTATATCATTCAGGGGAAGAAGGAATGTCTTGGCATAGTGATGATGAAAAATCTCTCGTAGAAAATGCCTGTATCACTTCGGTTAGTTTGGGTGCCGAACGCACATTTTCCTTTAAACATAAAACCACAAAACTAGTCGTAAAGCAATTTTTAGCAAATGGGAGTTTATTGCTTATGAAAGGAGCTACCCAAAAATATTGGCAGCATGCTTTGCTAAAAACAAAAAAGGTGCAACTTCCTCGGATAAATCTTACATTTCGTTCAATGGGCGAATATTAGTATGATTTTATTATTTTAAGGGGATTTATTATTTTTAGTTTTAATTTTTAATAATAGATGTTTACTTTTTGAACTTCAATTTGTCTTTACTATTATCCTATAAAATGCCCTTATTGGGTATTTATTCATAAATTTGAATAGTGCTTTTAAACAATAGGGAACTCGTATTCGAACATAAGACACAAATTTTCAAGTATTTGAACTGAAATTGTAAGGATCAACGGCAATAATGAAATATATTTGTTTATATACAATCAGTATTTATTTCCGAATTCAAAAAAAAGAATTAACCCTAACCCAAAACTGTATGAATAAAAATCTACTACGAGGAAATATCGGATCCAAGTTCCTTTCCTTAATTTTCTGTATTGTTTTTGTTGTTTCTGTGAAAGCATCTTACATGAAAAATGTACCTATGCGCGTAACACAACCTGACGGCACCATTTTAAATTGTTTGGCAACGGGTAATGAATTTCATAACTGGATGCACGATAGTAATAATTACACCATCATTAAAAATCAGACTAGCGGTTTTTATGTGTATGCAATTATTGAAAACGGAAAATTAATACCTTCTAATTTTATCGCGGGACAAGTTGACCCATCTTCGATAGGTATTCAGCCAGGTGTAAATTTAAGCGATACAGAGGTTGTTGCAAAAACACAGCAATTAAAAGCGCAAAAAGCTGTTCCACAATCTAATCTTAGGACATCCGCTCCACAATCAGTAAGACAAGCATCAGGTGTTTATAATAACTTAGTTGTGTTTATTAGCTTTAGTGATCAAGGAGAGATAACACTCCCTATGTCTACGATTACGTCAAAATTTAATGCGGTTGGTTCTGCTTCTGTGAGAGATTTTTATAAAGAAGCTTCAAATAGCCAATTGGATTTGGTGAGTTCTTTTTATCCAACATCACCAGGTACGTATCCTGTATCGTACCATGATTCTCATCCAAGAAGTTATTATACAAAAGATGCTCCCGATGGATATGATAATGCCACTCCCAATTCAACCACACGGGAACATACCCTATTAGCAAACGCTGTTAAGGCTGTTCAAAACCAAGTGCCAGCTAATTTGATGATTGATGGCGACAACGATGGTAACATTGATAACATTGTATTTGTAATTAATGGTGTAAATGAAGGCTGGTCTGAATTGCTTTGGCCACACCGTTGGTCTCTTTATTCTCAAACCGTAAAAATTAACAACAAAAGAGCATACGATTATAACATTGTGTTTTCGGATGCCTTAGGTATTGGAGTTATTTGTCACGAGTTATTTCATTCTTTTGGTGCGCCAGATTTATATCACTACACGGACTATCCGCATGAGCCTTCTGGAGACTGGGATTTGATGTCGAGTGGTGATTGGAATTCTCCAAGACACATGACGGTATATTTAAAACAAAATTATGCAAAATGGAGTCCAAGTATCCCTGTACTAACAGATGCGGGTCGCTATAGCTTAGCTCCTGTTTCTCGCTCTTCATTTGCGGCATACCGAATCAATCTCCCAAATACAGATCAATATTTAGTACTGGAGTATAGAAAAAAAGAAGGGTTTTATGAATCAAAACTTGGTGGTGACGAAGGCTTGTTAATATATAGAGTCAATCCAACTATTGATGGAAATGGAGCAAACGGACCAGAAGAACTTTATATATATAGACCTGGTGGAACCAACGCAGTAAATGGAAATTTAAATCAAGCTACTTTTTCTCAAAATAAAAACAGAACAAAGTTTGATAACACAACGAATCCAAGTGCATTTTTAGCAGATGGTTCTTTGGCTGGCTTAGCAGCTAATTTAGGCATTACGAATGTTTCTGTAGTTGGTGAAGTTATTAGCTTTGATTACAAAGGTGGTTCATCTAACAAATCACCTGTAATTACATTGACAGCACCCGTAACAAATGCAACCTATAATGGGCCCGCTAGTATTACAATTTCAGCAAATGCGAGCGATGCAGATGGCACTATTTCTAGAGTAGATTTTTATAGCGGTACAGTTTTATTAAGTTCGGATGCTTCGGTACCTTATAGCTATACGTGGACAAACGTTGCAGCAGGAACGTATACGATTACTGCAAAGGCTACGGACAATTTAGGTGCAACAGCGGTTACAGCAGGCGTAACAGTTAGCGTACTTGCACCAATTTGCACACTTGCGAACACAAAATTAAATACAACGAATTATTTAGGAACAGCTGGTTCGTACAGTGGCACAACAAACGATAACAAGGATAAGGTATTTGATGGCAATGTCAATACGTTTTTTGATGCTGCCAGTGGCGATGCTTCATGGGCTGGTTTGGATTTGGTGAGTAACAAGAAAATTACGGGGGTTCGTTTTTATCCAAGAGCAAACTATTCAGATCGTATGGTTGGCGGAAAATTTCAAGGATCAAGTACGGCAGATTTCTCAGCGGGTGTAGTGGATTTATATACGATTGCAACAGCACCTGCTTATGGCTGGAATTGTGTGAACCTAACGAATGCAACTGCTATTAGATATGTGCGTTATTTGGCGCCAATAAATGGATATGGCAACGTGAACGAAGTAGAGTTTTACGGAACAGCTGTTGCAAATGCATTGCCTATAGTAAGTATTACTTCTCCGACCAATAATGCAACATTTACTATGCCTGCAACAATTACATTATCAGCAAATGCATCAGATACAGATGGGACCATTGCTAGTGTTGCATTCTACACTGGTGCAACTTTATTATATAAAGATGTTTCAGCACCCTATAATTATAGCTGGACAAATGTTGCAGTAGGCACATATACCATCACAGCAAAAGCAACCGATAATAACGGCGCAATTACAACGTCTGCAGCCATTACACTTATTGTAAATCCGGCCTGCACGCCAACGGCTATTATCCCGTATATTCAAATAAATGGTGCATGGTCAAATTCTACAATGGCTACACTACTTGTTGGTGGTTCCGTTAAATTTGGTCCGCAACCTGTTACTACGGGTTCATGGTCTTGGACGGGTCCGAAAAATTTTACTGCGACAACGCGTGAAACGACAGTGACTAATATTCAATTAAATCAAGCTGGGAATTATGTAGCAACGTATACAAATGATGGAGGCTGCACAAGTACGCAAACATTTGTTGTAACAGTTACTGCACCTGAAAATGTATTGCCAACGATTGCGATTACTAGTCCTACAAATAATGCGAGTTTCACTGCACCTGCTTCTGTCACGATTTCTGCCAATGCAACTGATTCAGACGGAACAATTTCTAAAGTGGAATTTTATAATGGAACAGTTTTGTTGAGTTCAGACACGAATGCACCATATACCTACACATGGACTGCTGTTACTGCCGGTACGTATACGATTCATGCAAAAGCAACAGATAATGTTGGTGGGACTGTTACTTCTAACAGCATTTCAATTGCCGTTATAAATCCAACAACGCCAACAGAAAATTGTATAATGCAAACTGCCCCGGTTGCAGATCAATGGGTGGTTCGAAATGATTGGGCAGACCAAGGAAATGGTTCCGCTGTAGTTACTGCCACTAATGCAATAAACATTAAACATCGCCAGTGGGGTAACGCAGATCTTTGGGTTATCGAAACAGGAAAGGCTATTAATGTAGTTAGCGGACAAACATATACGGTATCTTTCGATTTCAAAAACGATGCACAAAATCCTGTTACGGAAATGGAACTTGGTTTTGCAACAGGCGAAATGTGGAATGGTGCTGTGTTAGCACAGCCTGCAATAACTGTTAGTGCTGGCTTACCTACATCGTACACAACCAAAACAGTTACGATTAGTTCAACAACTACAGGGGTTATTTACTTGGCATATAAATTTACATTTGCAGGCCAGCCGAACAATACAGTTAATTTATACATGAAAAATATCGATGTTTGTAGCAATGCAAATGCTGCACAAGCAATGGCTGCAAGTCCGAATGCAACAACAGATATTGAATTTTTGAATGCTATAAAAGTGGGTGCGAATCCGTTCTTAGATCAAACAACCATTCACGTGATTTATTCGACAGATGTTGCTTTGAACGTAACTATGGTCGATATCAATGGCACTGTTGTTTGGGATTCTAATACATTGCATGCGAATCAAATAATTTATTTAGGGTCTGGTTTGCCCGTTGGAGTATATATGGTAACTGCACAATATGAAGGCATTACAAAAACCTTTAGATTACTGAAGAGGTAAGCTTAAGGATCGTATAAACTTAAAAAATCCTGACAAATATCATTTGTTAGGGTTTTTTAAGTTTATACGAATCAATCACTTGATTTTATAAAACAAAATGTTCAACTTAATGGAAGTAACAGTAAGTAGCATTCTTGTATGGATTATTATAATATTCTTGGCATTTCTAAAAGTGCCACAGAAGCAGACATTAAAAAGGCCTATCGTAAAATGGCTCGAAAGTATCATCCCGATTTAAATCCGAATGATAAAGCAGCCGAACAAAAATTCAAAGAGATTAATGAGGCCAATGAAGTGCTCAGCAATGCAGAGAATCGAAAGAAATACGATGCATATGGGGATAATTGGAAAAACGGAAATGCTTATGCAAATTCCGGGCAGCAAAGATCTCAACAATCGGGCGGATCAAGGTCAAGTGGAGGCAATCCGTTTGAATCGGACTACTCTGATTTTTTCAGTTCCATGTTTGGTGGCGGCGGTGGCGGGTCTAGAGGTGGTAGAGGCGGCGTAAAATTTAAAGGTGCTGATTTATTTGCCGAATTGAATCTAGATTTGAAAGAAATTTTTACCACACATAAAAGGGAATTGAATGTGAATGGTCGAAATATTCGCATAACAATCCCCGCAGGTATTAAAGATGGACAAGTAATTAAAATTTCTGGGTACGGCGGAGACGGCTTAAGTGGTGGTCCCAAGGGTGATTTACAAATTCAGATTAATGTCACCAACAGTACAAACTTTAAAATAGACAACAACGACTTGCATCAGAACATAGAAATCGATTTATACAAGGCACTTTTAGGCGGTGACTTAATTGTAGACACTTTCGATAGTAAAGTAAAATTAAAAGTTGCACCCGAAACGCAACCCGGCACCAAAGTAAAGTTAAAAGGCAAAGGCTTGCCTGTTTATAAAAAAGAAACCGAGTTTGGTGATATGTACATTACATATACCGTTGCATTGCCTACAAATTTAACGGAGAAAGAAAAAGAATTATTTACCGAGTTATCTAAACTTAGAAACGCATGAGTGTAGAAGGGCTTATTCCTGTTGTTGAAATTAGTACGCATTACAATGTGCAGGTTTCATTTATAAATAATCTTGTAGCTATCGGTCTTATTCAAATAGATACGGTTGAAGAGGTGCATTATGTCCATGAAAATCAAATTCGCTTAATTGAAAAGATGATTCGTATGCATAATGATCTCGATGTAAATA
The DNA here is from genome assembly GCF_937863595.1 of uncultured Cytophaga sp. Classification (GTDB taxonomy): domain Bacteria; phylum Bacteroidota; class Bacteroidia; order Cytophagales; family Cytophagaceae; genus Cytophaga. The sequence continues at coordinate 74,666 of NZ_CALMGQ010000057.1, read as the reverse complement.
TAGAAGGCATTGATATCGTATTTAATTTATTAGAAAAAATTGATGCTTTGCAAGAGGAGTTAAAAAATTCGAAGAGTCGATTGAAGATATATGAAGGGGAATAATGTCATCATATGACTAGGTTAGATTATATTATTGTTTTAACAAAAGGTTTGTTAGAAGCACCTGAAGAAATCGAATCCGAATTACTGGATTATTTTGGAGGCATTTTTGAAATAACAGAACTTAGAAAACCAGAAGCGGTATCTCTTGGAGTTGGCTTAGACAACGGAGCAGTTCTTTCTTTTGCAACGTGGTATAAATCCATTAGAAGCGAACAGGACGTAAAATGTAAAGTGCGTTCACTTGCATATGAGATTGATGCGCTACCTGAACATATTGCTGCAGCATTTTCGGGCACGCAAGAATATTTGGTGGAAGTCATTACAGAGCATAAAAGTCAATATTATATTATAAAGTCAACGTATTCCTCGCAATATGAAATGACAGTTGATTTGTTTATTGAATGGGTTAAAGCTCAAAAAAATAAAGAGGAGTTGCTTCAATTGATTACAGAAATTATTTCAGATTCAAATCAGTTAAATGGACGAAAGGGTATTTCAAAAGAATCTCTCTATTCTTATTTACATACAGCAGAAGGGATAGAAGTATTTGAAATGCTTGCTTCAAATCTATTAGAAGAAATACAAATAGAATGTATTGTAACGGAGATTGCATTGGAAATACCAGAGTACCTGAAATATTTATTTTTTAAATATGTATTTAAAGAGGATGTCATAGAAGAAGATCCAGTTGTTTATTTATATCCAGAAAGAAAAGTAACGGGCAAAGAATTAATTACACTTATTTGTGCTCAAAAAGCAGATGCTATAATTTGGAAACTGATTCAAGAAGATTTAGAAGAATACCCCTTAGACTTGTTTCCATTAACAGCGGCATCAGAACTTGAAGACACTATAAATAGTCTAACGGACGAAGTGTTATATGATTCGGGGCTTGTATTTAGTGTATGTAACGCCATTCGAAAATTCAGTAAGGAGCAAGGTATAAGACCTATTATTCCTTTTGAAATTAAAGAAGCATTTTCACCTAGTGATAAAGAATACGATAAAGCGGTTGAACGTGGTATGTCGAATCGGTGGTACTTGCAGAGCAACAAAAAAGCATGGGAATTCTACTTGTTTGAACCTGTAGCCATAACAATGCAATTGGATTCAAAAGAAGTTTTTGAACAATCTAAACAAGCCTTTTTAAAAGCACTTTCTGATATTGAATTGTTTGCGCACAAAATTAATTCTCCGTTGGAAGAAGCATTTCGACTTTCACATTATTTTTTGTCGGATGAAGTACCTAATGGAGATTTCAATGAAAATCATTTAAGTGAAATCGTAAAAGATATTATTTCAAAAGGTTTTTCAAATGGTTCTGTAGAAATTGTAAATAATAATTTCTTTTATATCGAAGAATGGAATAAAATGAAGTATAACAGAAATAGTATCTGTGGATTATTTGCATTAACAGTATCGGATGTGTTTGGCGGAATGGGCTCTTGGAACGATCAATATGTAGATGAATATCCTGAAGAATTTGAACGTATTTCTTCTCAAACATTTATGGCGCGAAAGAAATATTTTATAGCGCTTATGTCAAATTAAAATTTACTAGAGACGAAATTTATTTAAACTATTTTTATTATTTATTAGGGAACATGTAGCCAGCTAGATATTTTTCTTTTAACCCAAAACGCACAACATCAGCCCTAGGACTTCTTTCTATTAATCATATACACCGCAGCAATACCCAATATCCCGCCAATAATTGTATGTGGAAGCAATGCTTCTCCTAAAAATAACCAAGCGGATAGCGCTGCGGAAACGGGTACTAGAAAAATAAAACTACTGGCTTTTTCAGGCCCTAAGGCAGTAGTCGCATAGAAGTAATATGTTGTGGCAAGAGATGTTGCAAATAAAGCACTAAATACAATATTCCACCAAAAATAACCATCTGCATGTTGCATCAAAGATGTAAAATCAGATAGGTCAACAAAAGGAATTACGATAACAATAGTCGCAACATACATCCACAAACTAAAACTAAATGAAGAACCGTACTTTGATGCAGTCGATGTGATTCTACTCATAACAGCCCATACAAAAGCAGCTAACAAAAAATACAGATTTCCGGAAGCAAATAATTCATCTAGATTACCCCATAGCTTTAGTAAGGAAGCCCCTGCAAGTATTCCCAATAGCAAACCGATAGATTCATTTCGCGTAGGTTTTTTTCTATTTATGATTAATCCCAAACCATAAGCCATAATTGGATTCATGGTAGTAACCAATACACCACCAGCCCCTGCCAATCCGTTTTTCAATCCGAAAAAGAATAAATAGGTATATAATGACAATAGAAGTCCAGCAATTAATAAGGGCAACACACCCTTTTTGTTTATCAAAAGCGGCGCCTTCATAAACATGAAAATTGGAATGAAACTAATCAATACAACTACATAGCGAATGAGAACAACCGTCATAGGGGCACCATAGCCTGCAGCAACCTTCCCAGATGGCCAACTCAAGCCCCACATAAACATACTAAATAGTATGCCTATGAATAGTAGCTTTTCATTTTTGTTTTGTTGATTCATCAAAAGGAAACCTGTTTGGATTGTAAGGTGAATTAAAATTACCATTTATTCTTCCAACTAAAAATCCCATAACTCATGTTATGGGATTTTTAGTTTTATTTGGAATTGGTTTTTTGCGATTTGGAATTTGCTTACGATAGTTGGTATTCTTCAATAACGCGCAATACTTCGGCAACACCCCAAGCTTGTGCAATACAACCACGTGGGTGATGCGGCGCATCTCCATCAAATATTTCCGATACGCTACCGATACCCGCTTCTTCTAAATGGTAGGTAAAATTAGTAATAACTTTTTTACTTAATCGATGTGCATGGTCGCCACCAACGCGCATCATAACGTCCAGGTAGGGTCCAAGAAGCCAACTCCATACCGTGCCTTGGTGATAGGACGCATCACGTCTTTTTCCATCTCCTTGGTAGATGCCATAATAATTTTGATCATGAGGGCTTAAACTCCGCAAACCAACTGGTGTATATAAATGTTCTTCTACACAATTAAATACAGCTTGTGCTTTTTCGCCTTCTAATAATTGAAACGGAAGACTGATTGCAAAAAGTTGATTCGGGCGAATGCAATCGTTTGGTTGATTGTCTTCACCTATTAAATCGTATAAATAATTCCCGTTTTGATTCCAGAATTTAGCTAAGAATGATTCCTTTGTTTTTTCAGCTGCCGTTTCCATTGCCGCTGCATCTTGTGATTGAGAATTAGTCTCTAATAACGATGCAAATATTTTTAAACTATTATACCACAATGCTTGTATCTCAACCGGCTTACCCATGCGCGGCGTAACAACCCAATCACCAACTTTTGCATCCATCCAAGTGAGTTGTTGCCCAACTTCTCCTGCATGTAAAAGGTTATCCTCGTCTACTTTGATATTGAACAAGGTGCCTTTAAAATGATGGTCAACAATATCTTTTAATATTGGAAGAATCTCATTGAGTACAAAATTTCTGTCTTGTGTCGTTTGAAGGTATTTATATACCGCTACGAAAAACCAAAGTGTCCCGTCAACATTATTGTATTCAGGTGCTTCGTTTCCATCTTTGAAACGATTTGGGATCATGCCATTCTGTACACTTTCAGCAAAGGCTTTCAGAATGCGCTTGGCGTCATCAAACTTTCCAGTTGTTAAACATAAACCTGGCAAAGAAATCATTGTATCTCTACCCCAGTCGGTAAACCAATGATATCCTGCAATAACTGTTTTTAAATTTTCTGAACGCGTAACAATAAACTGATTTGCTGACAATGTTAATTGTTCTACAGTGGAATTGTTTGACTTTCCTTCAAGCAATTGAGCTTTGCGTTTACGCTCAATTTCGAAAAGTTGAAAGGGATCTCTACCTGTTGGGTCTTCTGTTGAAAGAATTACACCAAAAGAATCACCCGCATTTAATTTCAATGAAAATGTTCCATGATTAAATAAATCTTCTTCGCAATCAGCACCTCTGTAGCGTTCTATAGCGTAGTCGAATTGATAAAACCAATTCGGATCTTCCCTTAACGCTGCATTCGGAATAGAAATAAATATTTCAGGAGTGGATGCATAGGGTTTCGTTTTGAATATTCCGTTTTCAAACGTGCATTTTTTATTAAACTCCTCATTTGCTGAATGCAACGAATGATAGTCTCTTCCAGATATTAATGGAAGTAATTTAAACGTAAAGGAGGAAGACGCTTTCAATACATTGTACAATACAACCGTTGTATTTTCACCTTGTACCATCGCAACTGTTTTTTTAATTACAACACCATGCGATTCAAAAATAAATTCTGGAAAAAAATCCTTTTTGAATTCAGTTAGTAATAAATAACCTTGAGGCGAAATTGCTTCACGAAATTTATTTGTATTCAATGGAATAAATTCATCATTTATAACGATGATTTCATCCAATTTGTTTACTAAAACCATGCGTTCAGTTGGCGGCTTCGTCGCTGCAACTAGCATTCCATGGTACCTACGCGTATTGCAACCACTTAAAGAACTACTTGCCCAGCCACCCAAGCCATTTGTTTCTATCCATTCGTTGCCTTCCCAAAGTTTACCAGAAGAGCCATAGAATAACTTGTGAACATCAGTTTGAATGGCGGTTTTGTCTAATCGTAACATAGCAGTATGTAGAATGATAATCTTAGTAATGTTTGCTTACACTTAAGGGGGTATTGTTGTAAACAAATTGATATACTAAGGTAATCTATATTTTACTAATCCACATATAATTGCCGTTAAAAAAGGTGGCCTCCCGTATAAATTAAGTGAAAATTTTAGGGGAACTAAAATAGAAAATAGATGTTTAGCCACGTATAAAATTCCCATACCAAGCTCCTGATTCTTTCACAATGCGTTTTTGTGTATTGAAGTCTGTGTAAATCAGGCCAAAACGTGGATAAAATCCTTCTGCCCATTCAAAGTTATCGGTCCATGTCCAAACAAAATAGCCCTCAACTTTTGCTCCTTCCTTTTTTGCTTTTAACACTTGTTCTATGTGATCTTGCAAGAATATTGTCCTTAAATGATCAGCAATAATTCTTTCGTGATGGGTATCTTCAAATGCTGCACCGTTTTCTGTAATCAATATTTTTTTTATTCCGGGGTAGGCATCAAACTTTTTAATCATATGGTAAATGGACTGTGGATATACTTCCCAATTCATTAATGTATGTTGAACATTTCTATCTGGAGCACTAACAAGTCTAGCTTTTAAGTAGGGGGTTAACCACGAATGTTTAACAAATTCTCGTGTATAATTCTGAACACCTATGAAGTCAAAATTGAATTGCATTTTATATTCGTCGCCTTGTAAAATATACTGATGAATGGGCTGCAATGGTTTTAATACATCTGTTGGATAGCCCATTCCCAGAGTTGGCTCAATAAATAGTCTATTTAAAAGCGCATCCATCCTATGTGCTGCTAAAACATCTTTATCAATATTTCTATATGGTTCTATATGAGAGCACGAAAACGTTGTGCCAACGTTGGCTCCAGGTTGAATGGATTTTATTGCTCGCGCACCTTCGCACATACTTAATACGGCATGATGAATTGCAGGTAAAAAATTTTTCATTCCTCTTCTACCAGGTGCATGAATACCTAAAAAATAACCAGCACCAACAAATACCATGGGCTCATTCATTACCATCCAGTTGGAAACCCGATCACCAAAATATTTTACACAAATCGAAACATAAGAGGTGAACCAATTGACAACTTCTCGGTTCGTCCAACCACCTTTATTTTCTAGCGCTTGCGGTAAATCCCAATGGTATAATGTAATCCAAGGCGTAATATTATATTTTAAACATGCATCAATTAAACGATCATAAAACGCAACACCTGCAGGGTTGATTTCACCAATTCCATAAGGTAAAATCCGGGCCCATGAAATAGAAAATCTAAAATGATTGATTCCCAATGCATGCATTAATTTCAAATCTTCTTCATAGCGGCTATAAAAATCACAGGCTATATTTCCATTCTTTTTATCTCGTATTTTATGGGTATCCTTATTTGTAAATGTATCCCAAATAGAAGGGCCTTTACCATCTACATTATAACCACCTTCAGTTTGGTATGCTGATGTAGAAACGCCCCAAATAAATGTGGTATCAAGGTTTTTTTTATAAGTTGAAAGTGTATCTGGAATAAACAAATTGGATTGATTGGGTTCAAAGTGTATCATGCATCTAAATCAAGCTCTTTTTCCCATTTTCGAACCAAATCGCCTTCACTCTTAGATTTTGTATATTTTGAAAAAATATGATCTAAAATCCGTTCTGTAATATCAGGATAATCTACTTCAATTCGATCTTCTGAGCTAAGCCATTTTTCAAGTATATGTAAATGTTTCTTTTTTAAACTTTTCATAACCGGCACGCCCATTTCTTCTAATGCCGTCGCATTGCATTGTTGTTCATACTGACCTTTCATTGGAATTACCAATAATTTCTTTTTCATGAAAAGTGCCTCAGCTGGTGTTTCAAAACCTGCGCCACAGATCACACCTTCTGAACTTGCAATACTTTCTACAAACAATTCATTTTGAATTGGAAGAATGACAACGTTCTTTTTTATTAGCCCCTTCTTATTGTGTTTTGAGAAAACCCGCCATTGAATATGTTCAAATCCTAAGAGATGTTTTAATATACGATCGTCGTCGTATGCTGGCAAATAGACCGTATAATGTCCTAAATTCTCAACTGTTGCTTTTCTGATTTGTTGCCGTATTACGGGTGTGAAAATATTTTTATCGTAGCGTTCAAAATGGAAGCCATATTGTTTTGTAGAGGGCGCATAGTAGCGTAACAGAGCTTGTCCAATAATATCATAACTTATTGGTTTAGGCGAATGTGCAGATTGAACAGCAGATTGATGACTTAAAGAAATACATTGTTTATTGGCTGCATAGCAAGCCCAAGCACTTATGGGTTCAAAATCATTAATAACAATATCGTATTCATCTATCGGCAATTGTTTGATTTCATTATAAACTCGCTTTGATTTTAATTTCAAAAACGTATTGTATAAATCTACTCCGCCTTTTTTCCCAAAGATGAAACTTAGTCCTTTAAAAGTATATTTTATTGGGAAAGGCAATTGTAAATCTCCTTGTATACCGCTTACTAAGACATCTACTTCTCCGTACTTTTTCAATAAGGGTACTATTTCTAAAGCTCTGCTTAAATGGCCATTTCCAGTGCCTTGTATGGCATATAATATTTTCATGAATTGAATTAAGAATTACGAACTCTAAAAGGTGAATTAAATGCAATTAATTTGCTAATAATGAAATTTTCAAGAATATTGAAAATACGTTTTGCTACTTTTGAAAGTACATGTCTCATGATAAATGTGTCTATATTTCCTTTCATAAAAGTATGGTTCTTATATTCTGTAGAGGTTAAGGATATATTATGGTATTGTTACCTATGAATGCTATATATAATGATAACATAATATCATTATAAAAATTACATCAATACATTTATGTTCTTTTGTAAGACAAACATGAATTTTTGTTTTGGTATATGATAAAAACACACTACAGAACGATAGTGCTTTCTGACATTCACTTAGGAACCTCTGGGTCGAAAGCAAAAGAAGTATCAAATTTTTTAAAAAACCATTCTTGTGACACCTTGCTTTTAAATGGTGACATTATTGATGGTTGGCAATTACAAAAATATGGCAAATGGAAAAAGTCACACACACGATTTTTTAAAAGAGTCATAAAAATGACTGAACAATATAAAACAAAAGTATATTACTTAAGAGGGAATCACGATGATTTTTTGGATACGATATTGCCTTTAAGTTTTGGGAATATTCACATTGAGAGAGAATATATTCATAAAGGTGCAACTGGGAAATCCTATTTGGTCATTCATGGGGATATCTTTGATTCTATTACAACCAATTTAAAATGGATTGCAAAATTGGGAGATGTAGGCTACACCTTTTTATTATGGATAAATAAACATTATAATAATTATAGAGTTAAAAAAGGCTTGCCTTATTATTCGCTTTCACAAATTGTTAAACAAAAAGTAAAATCTGCAGTTTCATATATTTCTGATTATGAAATGGCATTAGTAGAATTGGCTCGCTTTCGTAAGTGCGACGGGGTTATATGTGGCCATATTCATCAGCCAGCAATTAAAAATTATAATGGCATTGAATATTTAAATTCAGGTGATTGGGTTGAGTCTATGTCGGCACTTGTAGAAACAATACATGGTGAATGGAAACTTATTTATTATAACGAATCTTTTAATGCAGATATAGATAGTATTGAAGACGCAGATGACTCTTTATTTGTTTTTGAGAACATGACAAAATTTACAAAAGATATAACCATATATAAACCAAGACTAGCATCTATTTCGAGTCTATTAAATTTATAAAATCCAAACTTAATTCGTTAGAATGATATGGACACAACTACTCTTAAAAGGGAAATAAAAGATATATTAAAAAAGCAAAAACATAAAAAGCAACAAACGGTTGTTGATGTGTTATTATATAATGGAAATTTGATGTTGAAATCTTTTCGAATATATGAATACAATGTTTCAACATGTTTAATAAAAGGAATGACTATGCATGAGGAATATGCATATTTACGTGAAAATAGAAAACCTATTTTTGCTTATTTTCATTTAGATGAAATCAACACAATTGAAATTACAAACTCTGATTATTTATTTTTAAGTAAACCAATTCTCAATTTGAGTAGTATGTTTTAATTAATACAAAGTGAATCTATCTTCTGCAAATCTGTCGTTTAAATAAGATATGGTTAATCGATAAGTACCCTTAATCAGTGTGGATATATCTACAACTACATTGTTTTCACCTTCATTTAATTCTTCCCAAATAGAAAGTTTTTTTTCGCCGATAATGTTATAAATTTTGATATTTATAAGTTGGTATTGTTCTGCGTGTAATTGCAAATCAAGGTAATGTCCCAAAGAATCGATTTTGTCCATATTGAAAGAATTTTAATGCAACTTACAATACATAGATTATCAAATAGTTACTATAAAATTAAGTCTTGGTGTTGCTGAATAAAAAGAGATTTATTTTTAATTTACAACTCTTAACATTTTGGTAACATTGGAGTAATAGTATGATAACATTTAGATTGCTACTTTGTATGGACTTGTATGACGAATACGAATAACATTTAATTAAGAGTATTTAATGTCTTATTTATCTATAACTTACTCTAAGCATGGTTAATAGGTCTTTGTAAGTAGTAATGAAAGTATATTAACAACAATAGTACTAATTTGTATAACGTTGATTTTCATACATTATACAACAAATCAATATTATAGGAATATGTTAAATTGAAATAATCAATAAAATATAGTAGTTAAACTAAGCTATATGTTAAGTGCAAAATAAATTATCAAAATTCATTCGAAACAAATAAATTCAACATGAAAAAAATTCTCTTAATTAGCTTTGTCGCTGTAATGATTTCTTCTTGTGGAAATAAAGAAAATTCAGAGTCAGTACAAAGTTCTTCAATTAAAGTAGACGGCTCTTCTACTGTTTTTCCAATTTCTGAAGCTGTTGCAGAAGAATTTGAAAACGAAAATAAGGATATTAAAATTACAGCAAATGCATCTGGAACGGGTGCTGGATTCAAAAAATTCATTCGAAATGAAATTGATGTAACTGGAGCATCAAGACCGATAAAAGAATCAGAAGACAAAGACTGTAAAGAAAAAGGAATCGAATATCTTGAAATTCCAATCGCATACGATGGTTTGGCGGTGGTTGTTAGTAAAGAAAACACGTGGGTTGATTTTCTAACGGTTGCAGAATTGAAAAAAATATGGGAACCTTCAGCTAAAGGAACTGTAACACATTGGGACCAAATACGTGCAGGCTGGCCACATGAAAAAATTAATTTATACGGTGCAGGTACAGAATCAGGAACATTTGATTACTTTACAGAAGCGATTGTAGGCGAAGCAAGATCTTGCAGAACAGATTATACTGCTAGTGAGGATGATAATGGATTGGTGAGTGGCGTAGCAGGAGATAAACATTCGTTGGGGTATTTTGGATACGCATATTTCTATGAAAATCAAGACAAATTGAAATTAGTGGCAATTGATGATCAAAAAGACGACAATGGTAAAGGCCCAATCTTAGCAACTACTGAAACTATTGTAAATGGAACATACCAACCTTTATCTCGTCCATTGTTGATTTATATAAATAAACAATCATCTAAAAGACCAGAAGTCGCTAATTTTGTAAATTATTACATTGATCAAGCACCAACGTTGGTTCCTGAAACAGGATATGTTGCTTTATCACCAGAAGCATATAAATTAGTAAAAGCACGTTTTACTTCTGGCACAACTGGATCGCTTTTCTTAACTTTGAAGACTACGGTTGGTGTGAAATTAGAAGAAGTATTAAAATCTACACAACAATAATTTAAATTGTTGCCTTATTGAATGAAGCGCTCAGAAAAAATAATTGAAGCATTCCTACTTGCCTGCAGTTTGTTAACCGTGTTAACAACTGTAGGCATTATTGCTGTTTTATTGTTTGAAACAGTTAGGTTTTTTGAAGTTGTACCCATCTGGAATTTCTTAACAGATACAGAATGGTCACCATCATTTTCTAAAGATCAACAACACTTTGGTATAATGCCTCTATTGGCAGGCACATTTCTAACAACTTTTATAGCCATGGCTGTAGCGGTTCCTTTAGGAATTACCATAGCGGTTTATTTAAGCGAGTACGCAAGCAATCGAGTTCGGAATATTGTTAAACCAATTTTAGAAATTCTGGCGTCAATACCTACCATCGTGTATGGTTATTTTGCATTAGCATTTGTAACACCATACATCCAACAAGCATTTCCTTCTTTAGAATTAAATAATTTCAATGCCTTAGCTCCGGGCATTATTATGGGGATTATGATTTTACCCTTGGTTTCTTCATTAAGTGAAGATGCTTTACACGCTGTGCCACGTATGTTAAGAGAAGGTTCTTATGGTATGGGTGCAACTAAGTTTCAAACTGCATTTCGTGTTGTTATACCAGCAGCATTATCAGGGATTGCCGTATCAATCATACTTGCATTGTCAAGAGCAGTGGGAGAGACAATGATCGTTGCTATTGCAGCAGGTAATAAACCTACATTAACATTCAATCCCTTAAATCAAGTACAAACGGCAACAACATACATTGTTCAAACAGTAAATGGAGATGTGGCGAATGATTCTATCGAATATAAAACTATCTATGCAGTTGGGATGAGTTTATTCATCATCACTTTGTTATTGAACAATATTAGTTTCTGGTTGAAGAAACGTTACCAACAAGTTTATAAGTAATTGTTATGGCCAAGAAATTAGGAAAGAGAATGCGCCAAAAGCAAGTGCGCAAAAACAAATGGTACGAATACCAAGACAAATCCTACAAATACATTGCATTGTTTGCTACCAGTATCGGCGTAATTATTTTAGGAATATTATTATATGATGTGGTGCTTGATGGCTTTGGCAGAATAGATTTGAAGTTCTTCTTAGATTCATCTTCTCGTAAAGCAAAAAATGCGGGGATCTACGCAGCTCTTGGGGGTACGTTATGGATAATGTTACTTACTACTTTGATTGCATTCCCCATTGGTATTGGTGCGGGGATATATTTAGAGGAGTATAATAAAAAAGGTAGACTTTCAAGTATTTTAGAAATCAATATTTCTAACTTGGCTGGTATTCCTTCTATCATATATGGTCTTTTAGGACTTGAAATCTTTTCCCGAACACTGATGATGGGAGATACTGCGTTGACAGGAGCCTTGACCTTGGCTTTATTGATTTTACCAATCATTATTGTATCTACTAGAGAAGCATTAAAAACCGTTCCCTATAATTTGAGAGAAGCTTCGTTCGCATTAGGGGCATCTAAATGGCAAACAATTTGGCATCAAATATTGCCCGCGTCTCTTCCTGGTATTGTAACTGGGGCTATCTTGGCCATATCGCGAGCTATTGGAGAAACAGCTCCTCTTATTGTTATTGGTGCAGCTACTTATATTACATCAGTACCAACTTGGCCTAATGAATCCTTTACCGTTTTGCCTATTCAAATATTTTATTGGATTGGAAAACCACAGCATGATTTTCAAGTAAACGCTGCTGCTGCTATTATCGTTTTATTGGGAATAACATTTCTTATGAATGGTGTTGCAGTTTATTTACGTTATCGTTGGCAGAAAAAAGTTAAGTGGTAACACGTAGTTGAAATTAAAACATATAAATAAAGTTAACGTGCAGGTTTAAGACAATGCATGTATTTAACTAAAATTTTGAAAGATGAAAATTGAAGCACAAGATGTACATGTGTATTACGGGCAAGAACATACGTTGAAAGGGGTATCGCTCTCTGTAAAAAAGAATACAGTCACTGCATTGATTGGTCCATCAGGCTGCGGTAAATCAACGTTTTTGCGTTGCATGAATCGGATGAATGACTTGATAGATAACTGCAAAGTCAGCGGAAATATATTAATTGACGGAGTAGATATTAATTCTCCATCAGTTAATATTAATGAATTACGTAAGGCAGTTGGTATGGTGTTTCAAAAGCCAAACCCCTTCCCCAAAACTATTTTTGAAAACGTTGCGTATGGATTACGCGTAAATGGCGTTTCCAATAAAGAATACATCAACGACAAAGTTGAGTGGTCTTTAAAGCAGGCAGCCTTATGGGATGAAGTTAAAGACAAATTAAAAAAGTCTGCCTTAGCATTATCTGGTGGACAGCAACAACGCTTGTGTATTGCGAGAGCGCTCGCAGTAGAACCATCAATTTTATTAATGGATGAGCCGGCATCTGCATTAGATCCAATATCTACGTCTAAGATTGAAGAGTTGATCTATAATTTGAAAGCTTCATATACCATCATGATTGTTACACACAACATGCAACAAGCTTCAAGGACCAGTGACAAAACAGCGTTCTTCTACATGGGGGAATTGGTGGAGTACGATGACACACGCACGTTATTTACGAACCCTAAAAAAGAGCGCACACAAAATTACATAACGGGTAGATTTGGTTGATACCAAACGAAATTAAGAGTTTAACGTATTATATTTTTACACTTTGATTCAATAAAAAAAGTATGAATCTTTTAGAAACAGAATTAGGAGAATTAAAAAGCGAATTGCTTGACATGACTCATCTTGTTAAGGAACAGATGGAAAAAAGCATAACTGCTTTCTATACATTTGATCACGATTTGGCAAAAGAAGTTTTAAAAAATGAAAAACGTGTTAATGGCATCGAATTAAAGATCGATAGTCGTTGCGAACATATTTTAGCCTTATTTAATCCTGTTGCCATCGACTTGCGATTTGTAGTTGCGTCTTTGAAAATGGTTTCAGATTTAGAACGTATTGGTGACAATGCAGAAGGTTTATGCAAGTTTTTATTAATGGCAGAAAAACCATTTGATGCAGCCTTGATTGAAAAAATGCGTTTCAAAGAAATGAATGACATCGTATTGGACATGTTGAATGTACTTTGCGAATCTTTTGAAACCGACAATACAAAATTGGCACGTACCGTCTTTTCTATGGATGAAGTATTGGATGATATAAACTCAAGCGCAAATGTTGCTTTAGCAGAATACATTCAATGTAATACAGATAAAGACAAAGTGATGCAGGCGATTTATTTGTTATCTATGATTCGCAAAACCGAACGTGTAGGCGATTACATTACAAATATTTCGGAGGAGATTATTTTTTATGTAAAAGCGAAAGTTTTAAAGCATAAGAAAAATAAAGAGTAAGGGAATAATAGCCATATATAGCATATGTAAAACCCACTATTTGGTGGGTTTTATTTTTTAACCCCATTATTTTGAAACCATGAAAAGAGAAATCCTTACCCTTCTTTTTTATAGTATCGTATTTTTTGCATCGGCTCAATCGAGCAGCAATATTCCTATACAAAAAAAATACAAAGAAACACTATTTCAATTTGCACCAAGAGTAGATTTGGCGTTTGATAAAATACGTTTGAATCTATATTTGGCTGGGGCTATCAATGCAGACCATGCTTACAAATCACTTGTTGAAAATAGGAAATGGTATTCACAACTTGGCCTAGACTTAGGTTTGTCAGAAAAGTGGTATGTGGGTATATCAAATAGAATAAATGGAGGTAGTACCGCAAAAAATAGTTACAATTATACAACAAAAGCATATGTTCAACATCGGGGAAAAATTAAAAGTTTACTTTTTTTAAAGGAGTTCATATATGAACAGTTTAATTATTCGAACAATACGCAAGTTCAGATTGGGCCCAATGGTACTTCTTATTCAAGAAGGCCTGCAATTGGAAGAATTGGTTTAGGCTTGGGGATTGGAAGGCATTTTAATGAAAATAAGTTTGCTGTATTTATTTCTTATAAAGCATTTGTACAAACAGATTATGGCGATAAACGGAATGAATTGTTTAAGAATCGGCTTATTGACTATACGAATGCACGAATTGATTTAGGCTATTTAGTGAATAAAACATGGTATGCAGGCATCTATATAAGTAGAGACACGTATTATTCATATATACCTGCATCGACACCGTATAATAGCAATACGATAACACCCATTGTTGGGCTGGCTTTCAATCTAATACTGCACTCTAAACGGACAATTGACAAACCATTGAACAGTTTTAGGTATTTTTATACCTATTAATAAAATTTTACAGCAAACTAAGATAATCCATTGGCTATTTTAGTAACTTTAACTGAATTCATACTCAATGTATATGATTAAATTATTGCTACAACTTTTCAAAACAGGAACTATTGTTGATACAGTTCAAGGGCTTTTTCAATCAAAAATTGAAAATATAAAAATGGATTTTTATAAGAAGCTTTCTAACGTGTTGGCGAGCATTGTACTCATTATTATTATATCATTCGTTGCTTTAATGATGATGCTATTTTTAGGGTTTGGACTAAGTTTTTATTTAAATATAGTATTAGAGAGTAGTTATTTGGGGTTCTTAATAGTTGGTGCTTTGTTTTTTATCGCCACATGGATGATGTCGTTTGCTATAAAAGCCGGCTTCTTGCATAAAACACTAAGAACGTTGCTATTGTTAATTCTTGATAATAAGAACGATTAAATATAAGGCGCTTTTCATGAGTTCAATATACAGGCAATTAACAGAAGATTCGGCACGTGGTAAAAAAACGTTTGCTGTATTAATTGATCCGGATAAATTAGAAGACAGTACTTTAAATAAGTTATTAGAGCTGTCAAAAACGTGTACAATCGATTACTTTTTTTTAGGAGGTAGTTTGTTGTCTAAGTATAATATTCCAGAAATCATTCAAAAAATAAAACAACGCTCTAACATACCTGTAATTTTATTTCCTGGAGGCTACCTTCAAGTAGAGCCAACGGCAGATGCAATTTTGTTGTTGTCATTAATTTCAGGCCGTAATGCAGATTATTTAATTGGGCAGCATGTTATAGCAGCACCATTAATTAAGCAAAGCAAATTAGAAGTGCTTTCAACAGGTTATTTGTTGGTTGATTGTGGTGCGCAAACTACGGCATCGTATATTAGCAATACAACACCTTTGCCTTACGATAAGCCATCCATTGCAGCAGCTACAGCAATGGCAGGAGAAATGTTGGGTTTGAAGTGCATGTATTTAGATGGCGGAAGTGGTGCAGCAAAACCTGTGAGTGCTGATATGATTGCTGCAGTAAAAAAAGCAATTAATAGTCCTTTAATTGTTGGCGGTGGCATAAATTCAGAAGAGAAAGTACTTCAAGCCTTGCACGCAGGTGCTGATGTAGTTGTTGTTGGAACAGGGATAGAAAAGGATCCAGAATTGATGGTTAAACTTTCTGATGTTGTACATAAGGCTAATAGCCAAACCGTAAAACAATAAAAGTCACCCATTGCTGAGTGACTTTCTTAAAAGGATAATACTTTTTAAAGCGTAAACATACTTATATATTCATCAACGATTCTCTGCGTCTCATTTTTCCTGCAGGTATACCAAACATCATTTTAAAACGACGACAGAAATACGCTGTATCTTTGTAGCCAACTTCACCGCCAATTTCGCGTATGCTTTTCTTAGAAGTTCTTAATAAATCAACTGCCTTTTCCATGCGTTGATATTCAATATAATCTTGAGGATTAATACCTGTCAACATTTTAAAATATTGACCTACGTAATCTTCGGAGACGTTTGCAACACCAGCCAAAACTTTGTTAGACAAATCACCACCAAGATATGATTTGATGTAAGCAAAAATATCTAAAAGACGTGGATCTTTAAAATACGTACTATTTGTTGCGAGTCTCTCAACAAATAAATTTTTTCTCAAGATAAAACGAATAATCTCTACAACAATACGATCTGTATTGATATTAATTACTCTGTCTTTCCCAGCTTCGTCCGTTAAATCTTCAACAACGGTATCCAATATAAATTGACTCAGCTTTGGGGTATCTGTAATGATGAAAGGCGGAATATCAAGTGAAGTAAAGAAGTTGACAGAGTCAAATACTTTTGCTTCAAAAGAAACGTAACTAAATGAATTTGGATCCGTGCCAATCAATGTAGGATCTACAACAGAGTTTAAAAATTTCTCTCTATTGGTTAGTAATTCTTCATTGGATAATTTAATTGCGTTCCCTGATCCGTAAGAGATAGAAACAGATCTTCCACCAGGTATAAAAAGCAATTCACCTTCTTTTACTTTAGTGCGTTCTTCACCAAAAGAAATTTCTCCTTTGTGAAGCAGTACAATCATATTACTAACATCGTAGTAATTATCTACCGTAAGTGATTGAACAATGCGAATGGATTTCGATTTGATGTAACGAACTCCAAGTGACTCAATGATTTTATTATAATCTTCCATGACAGTCCAAAATTTTGGATAATAACAAGAAAAGTGATTCGATAACTTTTCTTTTGTATTTGTACGAAACTAATATAAAAAACGAGCAAAGACAATAAAAATGTAAAAAATATAGCCAAAAATTAAACTTTAGTAAGTTTTGGCTAAAATTTTAAATTTATTCTAATATTATTATTTGAATAATTCCCTTCCAATCACCATTTTTTGGATCTCTGAGGTTCCCTCATAGATTTGAGTGATTTTTGCGTCCCGCATCATGCGTTCTACATGAAATTCTTTAACAAAACCATAACCACCATGAATTTGAACCGCTTCGATTGTGACATCCATTGCAACCTGTGAAGCAAACAACTTTGCCATTGCAGCGGCTTCCGTATAGTCTTTATGTTGATCCTTTAAGTAAGCAGCTTTCAATATGAGTAACCGTGCAGCATCAATTTTAGTAGCCATATCGGCTAATTTAAATTGAATGATTTGATGGTTAAATATTTCTGTACCAAATGATTTACGTTCATGAGAATAGGCTAATGCGCGTTCATATGCTCCCGATGCAATACCTAATGCCTGCGCTGCAATCCCAATACGTCCACCATTTAATGTTTGCATGGCAAATTTGAACCCGAACCCATCTTCACCAATTCTATTTGTTTTGGGTACTTTAACATCTGTAAACATTAATGAATGTGTGTCAGAGGCTCTAATACCCATTTTATTTTCTTTTTTGCCTATCACGAAACCTGGCGTGTCTTTCTCAACAATAAACACATTTATCCCTTTGTGTTTTAATTCGGGATGGGTTTGAGCAATTACTAAATAGATGGATGCGGTACTTCCGTTGGTAATCCAATTTTTGGTCCCGTTTAGAATATAATTATCGCCGTCTTCAATTGCAGTCGTGTGTTGTGAAGTAGCATCGGATCCAGCTTCAGGCTCGGACAAACAAAATGCTCCAATTAATTTGCCTGATGCTAGTGGAATTAAGTACTTCTGTTTCTGTTCTTCAGTGCCAAAATGTTCAATTCCCCAGCAAACCAAGGAGTTGTTTACAGACATGCATACACCTGTAGAAGCATCCACCTTACAAATTTCTTCCATTGCTAGCACATAGGAAACAGTGTCCATGCCCGCTCCACCATATTGCTCAGCAGTCATAATGCCCATCAAACCCAATTCGCCAAGTTTTTTTACTTCGTTGGTAGGGAATTTTTGTAATTCATCTCTTTCAATTACACCAGGCAATAATTCTGTTTGTGCAAAATCTCGTGCAGCAATTTGCACCGCTTTTTGTTCTTCGTTAAAGTCAAAGTTCATAATGTCTTCAGAATTGATTGGTAAATTAATGTACGATTAAATAATTCATTTGTTTGCCAATACATTTAGAAATGACAAATAAATTTTATAAATTAAATTAAATGAATACAAGGGAAATAATTTTATAACTATTAAATCACAATTTTATGAGCACTTTTGAACAAGACAACAAAACAGGTAAAAACCACGAAGGGGTTAATGCAAACTGGCCAGTTAAATATCTAACAGCTTCTTCTATTACAGGAGATGATGTGTTAAATGAAAAGGGTGAAAAGATTGGCGTTATAAAGGACGTTATGCTAGACATTCACAGGGGACTTATTGAATATGTAGTTGTTGAGTGTAGCGGTTTTTTAGGTTTTAATGATCGGTTTTTCGCATTGCCATTTGCCGTTTTTAGATTGAATCAAGCGAAGAGAGCCTTTGTTATTCACAACGGTTCGGATTTATTGAAAAAAGCACCAGGTTTTGATAAAGCACATTGGCCACTTACGAATAGCCACAACTATGCGGAGTCAAAAGGCTTTTGGGATAATAACTTTATGGGGCCAAGTGTAGGTATCCCATATTAATTATTAAAGAAATTCTACATAAAAAAAGCTCTGAATTTTTCAGAGCTTTTTTTATGTAGAAAAATCAACAAAAATTATTTGCCAATTTCTTCTATTTTTTCTTTAGCGTCATGTGCTTTGTCTTCAGCAGCATCACCTGCATTTTTGGTTGCATCCTTTACATTTTCACCAGCGTCTTCCATGTTTTCTTTGAATTTTTCAGTCGGTGTTTTTTCTTTACAAGAAGATACAGCTAAAGCAGCAACAGCTACAAATAAGATTAAATAAATGCGTTTCATAGAAAGATTGTTTTTAGTTTAATTATTAAGTTACAAAATATTTTAAAAAGAAAAAACCTTATCTACATAAATAATAGACAAGGTTTTTTCACTGAAATAAGATGTGCTACCTATTTTAATCGTTTTTACTGAGTCCTAAAAACATCATTACATAATAGAGTAATTGTGCAAATGCACCTATTGCGACTACAATGTATGAGCGAGCAGCCCATTTTAGCGCATCCTTCGCCATAGCATGTTCTTGACTATTTGTAATACCTCTACTTTCTATCCAAGCAAGCGCTCTATTACTAGCGTCAAACTCAACAGGCAAGGTAATCAATGCGAAAAGTGTTATAACCAAGTTGCAAGCAATAATCACAAGTAATACGTAGGGCAATGTTTGTGGACCAACCAACAACATACCTCCAAATATCATAACCATCATCAAAATATTTAATGCTTTAGCACTTATATTTTGAATCGGCACGAGGGTAGAGCGCAACTCTAACATGCTATATGCTTGAGCGTGTTGCAATGCATGTCCGCATTCATGTGCAGCTACAGCTGCCGATGCAGCACTTCTGCCAGCATACACGTCTGAGCTTAAATTTACTGTCTTATCGCTTGGGTTGTAATGATCCGTAAGCCTACCTTCCACAGAAATAACTTTTACATCATAAATGCGGTTGTCTCGTAGCATCTGTTCAGCCACTTCTTTGCCAGACATACCAGACAGAAGCGGTATTCTAGAATAAAGTTCAAATTTGTTTTTAAGTTTATTGCTTACATACCAACTCGCAAGCATTGTAGCAATACTTATTACGAAAATGATGGGAAACATACTTTTATTGGTTTAGACTGGTTTTGATTTTTTCAATGATTCCAGTAGTAGAATAGCCTTCAACTAAATCTATTGTTTTTACTGAACCTCCATGTTCCATTACAAAATCTGCACCAACTATTTTATCAATTGTGTAATCGCTTCCTTTTACTAAAACATCTGGCGATATGGCAGTAATGAGTTCTAAAGGTGTAGGTTCATCGAACAAAATGACAGCATCCGTACAAGCTAAAGCCGCAAGCATTCGAGCTCTCGCATATTCATTATTCAAGGGCCTTTCAGGGCCTTTTAATCGCTTTACAGAGGCGTCTGTATTCAAACCAACAACTAACTTACTTCCTAATCTTCTAGATTTTTCCAAATAATCTATGTGTCCAAGGTGAAGGATGTCAAAACACCCATTCGTAAAAACAACCTCACCCTCAAGCTTCCATTTTGCCACAAGAGCAGCGCCCTCATTTACGGATACAATTTTATCTGCTTGAACCATATTCATTTTCTTTTTTAAAAGGGCTATCTTTCTGTTCTGTATGTTCAGTATTTTTTCCAATCAACAAGGCTATTGCGAAACTTATTCCGCCTAAAATAATTACAGTTAACGTCTGGGAAGAGTGTAATATTAATGCATAAGAAACACCATCTTCTTGGTTCACACCATAAATTAACAATGCACTAGCAACTAAGTAATGGAAAGCGCCAATCCCACCTTGAACGGGTGCGGACATGCCTATTGAACCCAATACTAGAATTACAAGCCCAGCTAGTGGGCCTAAATGAGCTGTAGGAGCAAAAGCAAAGAAAACAACATAGGTCATAAAGTAGTAACATGTCCAAATTAAAATGGTATGAAACAAAAACAGCCATTTCTTTTCTAATTTTCGGATACTAATTACACCTTCCCAAACGCCACCTGCAAACATGTACGCTTTTTGGAAGAGGGTAATTTTTTTAATTTGATGGCGAAGGAACCAAAGCATAGCAAACGCCCCAATTGCAAAAATTCCCATAATGAGAAGAAAAAGATACATGTTTTCTAAACTTGAAAATAGGTGGGTAAATTTCTCTATAATTATTTCAGATAGAAATCCACTAATGCGATCAAATTCTAAAAAGAAAGCTGCGCCTAATAAAAGCACTAGAG
Organism: uncultured Cytophaga sp.; assembly: GCF_937863595.1. Classification (GTDB taxonomy): domain Bacteria; phylum Bacteroidota; class Bacteroidia; order Cytophagales; family Cytophagaceae; genus Cytophaga. The sequence continues at coordinate 53,442 of NZ_CALMGQ010000057.1, read as the reverse complement.
CTAATAAATCGAATACACGTTCTGCAACAACACTTCCAAAAGTGGCATTGAAAGGTGCTTTGCTCATTTTATTCAACATGAGGCAACGCGCTACTTCACCGGCTCTTGGTAAAAACATATTAGCAAAATATCCCGACATAAGAGCCAAAATAGTTTTGTAAACACGTGGTTTAATATGTAATGGTTCTAACAATAAATTCCAACGTACTGCTCTTGACCAAAATGCAACAAGGGATATTAAAATGGATATACCAATCCAAAAGTAATCCGCTTTTAAAAAGTCTGATTTTACCTTTACAGCATCTATGTCTTTAATAACATACCAAAACAAGAAACCACCAAGTCCGAGCATGAGCACGTACTTAGTGGCATTTTTTAAAATTGATTGCATATGCGTTTAATTAAGTTTATTATTTTCATCTGGGAAAATAAGTGTCGGCTTCCATTTTTTTGCAAGCTCAAAATCCATAGAAGCGTAGGCGATAACGATTACCACATCACCAACTGCAACTTTACGGGCAGCTGGTCCATTCAAACAAATGACTCCGCTATTTTTTTCTCCTTTAATTACATACGTTTCAAAGCGCTCACCATTATTGATGTTAACGATTTGAACTTTTTCGTTCTCAATAATATTTGAAGCTTCCATAAGCGCTTCATCAATCGTAATACTTCCAACGTAATGTAATTCAGCTTGTGTAACTTTTACACGATGGATTTTCGATTTTAATACCTCTATATTCATGTGAATTTTTTAATCAATCAAAACTATGAAATAATAACAACATTATCGATAAGTCGAACCCCTTCGATATGGGCAGCAATACATATGGCAATACCTTCTTTCGTGTTAATGCTACTCAACGGCTCTAGAGTAGTGCTATTAACAATTTCAAGATACTCTAGTTCAATTCCGATTAATTTTTTTAAATAGTCTTTGCCTACATTTTGCGCTTTTTCCACTTGTTGCTCTCCCTGAATAATTGCTTCTTTAATATGTGAAAGTGCAATAAAAAGGTTTGAAGCTAACAATCTACCTTGTTCAGTCAATCGCATATTACGAGAAGACATCGCCAAACCATTAGACTCTCGTATAATGGGACAAGAAACAACTTGTATGGGGAAATTCAGTTCGCGTACGAGTTGATTTATTACGGCTACTTGCTGCAAATCTTTTTGTCCAAAATAGGCTTTGGTAGGGCTAACAGCATGAAATAATTTTGTAACAACAATTGCAACTCCACTAAAATGACCAGGGCGGTGTGCTCCCTCTAATATTCGATCCAGCGCGCCCATGTCAATTGATATTTGGGGCTTAATTGGGTAAAACTCCTGCACATCTGGCATAAATAAGATATCGCAACCAGCTTGTTCCATCATTAATATGTCTGCTTCATGTTGTATGGGGTATTTATTAAAATCATCTACATTATTGAACTGTAGTGGATTTACAAAAATACTTGCTATACATACTGCATTCTCATTTTTTGCTTGTTTAATGAGCGATATATGACCTTCGTGCAATGCGCCCATTGTAGGCACAAAACCGATAGACCTAGAATGCTGTTTTTCTTTATCTATATGAAGGCGTAAAGCCAGAATGGAACGGATACAAATCATTTGGGTGTAAAACTGCGCAATTTACTGCAAAAATCAAGGCGAAGTATTGTTTTTGACTTGAAATAGTGGTATTTTTTTCGTACTTTTGACCTGCCGTAATATGTCCGGTTTTATTTTCCATCTAAAAAAGGGTATATGTCTAAATTGAGAATCCTTTACGTTGCCAGCGAAATCAATCCCTTTTTACAGTATTCAGAAGTAGGTAAAATGTTGCGCAAACTTCCGCAAGCTATGCAAGAGCGTGGTTTAGAGGTGCGTATATTGATACCACGTTTTGGTTTGATTAACGAGCGTAAAAACCGTTTACATGAAGTAGTGCGACTTTCTGGGATTAACATTTCAGTAGGTGAAGAAGAAAAGCCACTTATTATTAAAGTTGCTTCTATCCCGAATGCAAAACTTCAGGTATACTTTATCGATAACGAAGACTATTTTCAAAGAAAATACGTTTTTCATGACAAAGCAAATAAATTCTACGACGACAATGACGAAAGAGCAATTTTCTTTTGCAAAGGCGTAATGGAAACGGTGAAAAAGTTAGGCTGGGCACCAGATATTGTTCATTGCAATGACTGGATGACAAGTTTAATACCTTTGTATTTAAAAACACGCTACAAGCAAGATCCAGTATTTAAAGATGCGAAATCTGTATTTACGGTTCATAACAATCCAATCAAATTTAAGTTTGGCAAAGATTTATTAAGCAAAGTAAAAATGCTTGATATTGAAGATAAAATGCTTACTAATTTGAATACAGGTGATTATGAAGGGTTTATTAAAATAGGCATGGAGTATGCAGATGCTGTAATCAGAACAGAATCGGATTATACGGATAGCATCAGTAAATTATTTGCTGAAACAGGAAAAAATAAAAAAGTTGAATTATTAGCTGCAACGGATGAAACTTTGGATGAAGAGAAATATTATAATTTTTACAATGAATTGGTTGGCTAATCCATACAAATCAATAGTTTCACTCATATGTTTATCATTATTAATCACCTCCTGTAAAAAGGAAGGTGATTTTAATTTAGGGGGTAATGATGGGTCTAATGTGGGAATGACTTTTACAGATACATTAACACTATTGAATGAAACGATTTTATTAAATGATTCCATTATTAGTGCAGAGCCTGCATATTTATCCTTTGGGGGGTATACAGATCCTGGAGCTACAGGAATAACTTTTGCAGAGGCATACACAACGCTCTCCTTACTACAAGAAAATAAAGATTATTCTGGAGCAACAATAGATTCAGCAGTTCTGTATATGAACTATTATTATGCATATGGTGATACATTAGCCGGTCAAGATTTTGCTGTCCATCAAATAGCTACACAGCTAGATGGATCTGTACCTTATCAACCAACAACCAGCTTTATTACATATGACCCCACAATCATTGGTTCGATAGATAATTTTAAAGGAATACCATCTAGCGCTAAAAATATACGTATTCCCTTGACATCTTCATTCGCATCTTCACTTCTTAGTTCTGCCGACGACAGAAGCAATGTAGATTTCAATAGCAACTTTTATGGCATCGTAATAAAAGCAAATAACAATAGCGCAAAAAATGTTGTTCGCGCCAATTTTACATTTGTAGATTATATAAATGCGCTGACACCATACACAAGATTAACAGTATATTTTAAAAGAGGCGCTGTGGGCGATTCGAGTGTGTTTTTACTCACTCAATATACGCCATCGTTTAATAAAGTTATTACTGACAGAAGTGCAACTCCGCTTTCATCTCTAATTAGCAATAACGATCGCATTTCGGCTTCCGCATTAAATAATAAATGCTATATACAAGCTGGCTCTGGTGTTGTAACAAAAGTAACAATGCCAAATTTGTTAAACTTTAAAACGATTGATGGCGCGTCTGTCATTATTAATAAAGCAACACTCATTATTCCTTTAGATGAAACAAGCCAAGCTAATAAATACGGTACAGTAAGTGACGTAGGTTTGTTAGAATTAAATCCTGACAATACATATAAATATAGAAATGGATATGTATCTTATATACAGTCAAACACACCAAACAATTCAGGCAACTATTACAATCAAGTTTGGGGATTAAGTGCTATAACTGGTGTTGATTATAGATTTGATATTACGCGTTATGTTCAATTCTTGGTAAATGGCCAGTATACAAATGATGGGTTTATTATTAACCCATATCAAAACTCTTTTTATGTGAATAGGGCAGTATTGAATGGCTCTAATGCAGTTAAAGATAAAATGCGTCTTGAAATATATTATACCAAGGTAAAATAGATAATAGTTATGTGTGGAATTGTTGCGTATGTAGGTCATCGGGAAGCATGTCCAATTATTATAAAAGGGCTCAAAAGACTTGAATATAGAGGGTATGATAGTGCAGGCATTGCATTGATGGCAGATCAATTGACCGTGTATAAGAAAAAAGGGAAAGTGAGCGAATTAGAAGCGTTCATACAAAACTTACCTATACATAGCAATATTGGTATTGGACATACACGTTGGGCAACCCACGGCGAACCAAATGATGTTAACGCACACCCCCACTACAGTTCAAATAAGGAGTTGGCGATTATTCACAACGGTATTATTGAAAACTATTCCTCTTTAAAAAAAGAATTACAATCTCGGGGTCATGTATTTTTAAGCGATACAGATTCTGAAGTATTTATACATTTGATTGAAGATGTAAAGCAAAATAACAATTGCACCTTGGATGAAGCAGTACGCTTGGCATTGTCAATGGTTGTTGGCGCTTATGCTATTGTTGTAATGAGTAATAACGATAAAGATATGCTCATTGCTGCTCGTAAGGGTAGCCCATTGGTTATAGGTATTGGTAAAAAGGAATTTTTTCTAGCATCAGATGCATCTCCTATTATCGAATACACCAATGATGTAGTTTACCTAAATGATTATGAAATAGCTATAATTGATAAAGGTGAATTGACAATTAAAAATATAAATGCTGTTAAACAAACACCCTACGTTCAACGATTAGATTTGGAGTTGGATCAAATTGAAAAAGGGGGGTATCCGCATTTCATGTTAAAAGAGATTTTTGAGCAGCCAAAATCCATTACAGATAGCATGCGTGGTAGAGTAAATGCATCCACGGGGCATTTACAATTAGGAGGTATTCTGCAATATTTAAATAAACTTATAAATGCAGAGCGTATCATTATCGTTGCATGCGGTACCTCATGGCACGCAGGCTTAGTTGCAGAGTATTTATTTGAAGACATAGCGCGCATTCCTGTAGAAGTTGAATATGCTTCTGAATTCAGATATAGAAACCCTATTATTAAAGAGGGCGATGTTGTAATTGCAATTTCTCAATCTGGCGAAACAGCCGATACGCTTGCAGCTATTGAACTAGCTAAATCTAAAGGTGCCGTAATATTTGGCGTTTGTAATGTTGTTGGATCTTCTATTTCTAGAGCATCACACGAAGGAGCTTATTTACATGCTGGTCCAGAGATAGGTGTAGCAAGTACAAAAGCATTTACAGCGCAAGTATCTGTATTGGCAATGATGGCAATAATTGTTGGAAATAAAAAAGGCACCATCACCGAAAGCCAATACATATCGCTATTGGCAGAGTTAGAAAATATTCCTGCGAAAGTAGAAAAAGCATTACAAAGCAATGATCAAATTATAAAGATTGCTGAGAAATTTAAAGATGCAAAAAACTTTTTGTATTTAGGTAGAGGGTACAACTTCCCTGTTGCCCTTGAAGGTGCGTTGAAATTAAAAGAAATTTCTTACATACATGCAGAAGGGTATCCAGCGGCAGAAATGAAACATGGTCCAATTGCATTGATAGATGAAAATATGCCTGTATGCGTTATCGCTCCACAAGATAACTCTTACGAAAAAATTGTTTCTAATATACAAGAAGTAAGAGCACGTAAAGGCAGGGTAATTGCTGTAGTTACTGAAGGAGATACACATATTGCTGAAATGGCCGAGTATACGATTGAAGTACCTGCAACACATGAAGCATTGATGCCATTATTGACAGTTATACCACTACAGTTGCTATCTTATCATATTGCAATTATGAGAGATTGCAATGTAGATCAACCAAGAAATTTAGCAAAATCGGTTACGGTAGAGTAGGTTTTATAGAAGATTTTATCCTATTAAAAAGGCTCGGGGACATTATGTTCACGAGCCTTTTTAATAGGATACTACTTTAAATCTATTCCGTCTCTGCTGTTTCTGTATAAAAATCTTTGTAGTGGGAAACGATGAAGCTATAAATGGCATCATAAAAAGCCGACAATTCCATTTCATCAAGTGCAATGGTAACCGTAGTTGTATTTTTAAAAAGAAGTTGCAAATTTTTTAAGAAGCCTTGAGCATCTTTTACGATACATATTTGAACAATTTTATTTACATCAAAATTGCCTTCTTTTGCATTGTTTTTGTATTCAATTTTATGATCCGTTAATACTAGAAAATCATTATAATTATTTATGCCTGAAATAAATTTTTCAACTATTGGCGGAATGATGCAAACAGCTGCCCATAATACAAATCTGAAAACATTGATTTCATATTCCAAAAAAACATAAATAAATATTGCAGGGATTGCGCAGTATATAAGGACTTGAGACTTTAACTTTTTTCTTTTATTTCTAAATACCAAACCGAAGGGAATTTCTTTTGCTTTAACAGGGAAGAGAAATTCTTCCCACATAATGATAGTCATGATAACAACTGCTAAACTTACTAAGAACATGCCAAAGTAAACATCTGGTCGATTATTTAGTGAGTGGAAAGGGGTGTCAAATACTTGAAGGGATAGTAGAAGAGCTATAAAAAATATAAGCATCAATAAACCGATGCTAAATTCTAAAGGGTATGTTGGTCTAATTAATTTTTTCATTGTATTTGAATTTTAATAATCTATTTTTGTACTTGATAGGTTCTTTTTTGATTATGCACTGGAGTTCTCAATAACCAAGGACGCTATTTACTGAAATTATTTTAATTATATTACACCAACATGCAATAATTTTTGAGATGAAATTAAAGGAATTTGAAATTATTTTTTTCTTTAGATTCTGAACAGTTTTCAATGGTACATTGCACGCATTCAAAATATAATTAGATTTAAGAAATTCAATTATATGTTTATTTAATTCATTTACAATTAGTTAAAGATAGGTTTCTTGCATAAAATTGAATTGTGCTGTCAGTAACTCAATCATTTATTTATAAAAAAATAAATTCCATAAAATAACTTTATTCCATTAATTTAATTCTCATTACCCTAAACGAACAAATAAATACAATATGAAAAAATTATTAATCCTATTGAGTTTAGCACTCTTATTGTGCGAAACCAGTTGCGAAGAACATGTCAAAGAAAAAGAAAAGATAAAGTTTTTAGTAACGAGCCCAATCCGTATGGATACAAGTACGACTAAAGAATATGTTTGTCAAATCAAAGCCATTAGGCATATTGAATTACGCGCACTTGAAAGAGGTTATTTGCAAGACTATTTTATAGATGAAGGAAAGTTCGTAAAACAAGGGACATTGATGTTTCAAATTTTGCCAGTACTTTATCAAGCGGATCAACAAAAGGCACTAGCAGAAATGAACTTTGCTGAGATTGAGTATCTCAATACCAAAGCACTTGCTGATAGCAATGTTGTTTCAAAAAATGAATTGTTAATGGCGAAAGCGAAGTTCGAAAGAGCAAAAGCAGAATTAAATTTAGCACAAGCGCATTTAAGCTTTGCTCAAATCAGAGCACCTTTTGATGGAATTATGAATCGATTGGAAGTTCGAAAAGGAAGTTTATTGGATGAGGGCGATTTGTTAACCTCACTTTCAGATATCAGTCAAATGTGGGTGTATTTTAATGTTCCCGAAGCAGAATATTTGGATTACAAAACCAACCTTATTAAAGATAGCAATATGAAGGTTGGCTTGGAAATGGCTAATAATAAAATGTTCAATCAAATTGGTGTGGTAGAAACAATCGAAGCGGACTTTAATAATGAAACTGGTAATCTTGCATTTCGTGCTACATTTCAAAACCCAGATAGATTGTTAAGACATGGTGAAACGGGCAATGTTATAGTAAACGTTCCATTTAAAGATGCTTTAATTATTCCTCAAAAAGCTACATTTGAAGTATTGAATACAAAGTATGTATATGTAGTAGATAAAGACAACGTATTAAAATCGAGAGAAATAACAATCAGCAATGAAATACCCAACCTATATGTTATTTCAAAAGGTTTAGTAGAAGGAGATAAGATTTTATTAGAAGGCTTACGTTTGGTTAGTGAAGATGATAAGATTGAATACGATTATAAAAAACCAAAGGATGTAATAAGAGATTTAAATATTCACGCAGAATAATTTCATTCGAAGTTTTTAAAAAAGCATAAAATGTTTCAACAATTTATACGTAGGCCAGCCTTAGCGATTGTTATATCGCTAGTGATTATGTTCATGGGTTTTCTGGCAATTAAAACACTACCCAAATCACAATATCCAGATATTGCACCACCTATGATTGTGGTGTATGCATCATATCCTGGTGCAAGTTCAACGGTACTTGCACAGTCCGTACTTATCCTCTTGGAACAATCAATTAATGGTGTTCCTGGAATGAAGTATATGTTTACTACAGGTGCGAGTTCGGGTGAAGCCAATTTGCAAATAGTTTTCAACCTTGGTACAGATCCCAATCAAGCATTGGTAAACGTACAAAATCGTCTGGAGCAGGTGAAGATGCGTCTTCCGCCGCTTGTACAACTTGAAGGTATAATTGTACAACGCTTAATGCCAAATATGTTGATGTATGTGAACGTGTATGGTAAAGATACTTCTAGAATTAACATGAAGTATATATTTAACTATACCTACATCAATATGTTGCCAGAGTTGCAACGTGTTGAAGGAGTTGCATTCGCTCGTATCATCGGTAGTCGTCAGTTCTCTATGCGTGTTTGGTTAGATCCAGATCGAATGCGAGCCTATAATGTATCCTCCGAAGAAGTAATGAAAGCGCTCGACGAGCAGAGCATCATTGGGTCTCCTGGTAGGATAGGCAGGGCAGATAGTAAAAAGTCTGAAGCAATTGAATATGTATTAACCTACCCTGGTAGATACTCGGAGGAAGCTCAGTATAGAGATGTCATTATCCGAGCAAATGAAAAAGGGGAAGTACTTCGATTGAAAGATATCGCAACTGTTGAGTTGGGTAGTGAATATTATGATATCTATTCGAATAAAGACGAATTCCCATCTGCTGCGATTACATTGAATCAAGCTCCTGGAAGTGATGCCACTATTGTTATTGAACGATTAAAAGTAAAATTAGAAGAGCTTAAAAAGGATTTTCCACCAGGTGTTGAATATGAAATCGCGTATGATGTATCTAGTTTCTTAGATGCATCTATTGAAGAAGTAATTCATACATTGAGAGATGCCTTTATATTGGTTTCCATAGTAGTATTTATATTTCTTGGAGATTGGCGTTCAACGCTTATTCCAGTACTAGCCGTTCCTGTTTCCTTAATTGGTGCATTCTTTATGATGCAAATATTTGGTTTGAATATAAACTTGATAACCTTGTTTGCACTCGTACTTGCTATCGGTATTGTTGTGGATGATGCGATTGTTGTAGTAGAAGCCGTGCACGCTAAAATGGAGGAGAAACATCTCTCACCTTTTTTAGCAGTAAAAGAAGTATTGGGAGAAATTAGTGGTGCCATTATCGCAATTACCTTATTAATGGTTTCAGTATTTGTGCCCGTAGCATTTATGACTGGTCCAGTAGGTATTTTCTTTAGACAGTTTGCAATCACAATGGCTTCGTCAATTGTAATTTCTGGTATTGTAGCACTTACGTTGACTCCTGTTTTATGTGCGATGATTCTTAAAAATACGCATGGGCAACCACGTAAGCGTAATTTATTAAATAGATTCTTAGATGGCTTCAACAGGCTATTTGATAAACTTACAGACAAATATATGTGGGTGCTTGGGTTTATCGCCCACAGAAAAATGGTAACAATTGGATTGTTAATACTATTTTCGGTTTTAACAGCCTTACTTACAAGATATTTACCTTCTGGTTTTGTTCCATCTGAAGATCAAGGGATGATTTATGCAGTGCTACAAACACCACCTGGATCTACACTTGAGAGAACATATGAGGTAAGCAGAGAACTTCAAGATAAAGTTAAAAAAATTGAAGGTGTTCGTTCTGTATCTGCATTGGCAGGGTATGAAATTTTAACACAAGGTAGAGGATCTAACTCAGGTACACTATTAATCAACTTAGAGCCTTGGCACGAACGTAAACACAATGTAAGAGAGATTACAGAAGAGTTAGAAAAGGTTAGAGAAAATATTCCGGGTGCAAAAATTGAATTTTTCGATCCTCCTGCAGTTCCTGGTTACGGTGCTGCTGGTGGTATTGGTCTTCAATTATTAGATAAAAACACCACCATTGATTACGATCGTTTGGATGGCGTAACAAAACAATTCATGAAAGATCTTGAGAAGAGAAAAGAAATTAGCGCTTTGTTTACGTTCTATAGAACGGATTATCCTCAATATGAATTGGAAATTGACAATCAATTGGCCATGCAAAAAGGTGTCTCTATTAAACGTGCCATGGACAATCTTTCCATCATGGTTGGTAGTACTTATGATATTGGTTTTATTAAATTTGGACGTTTCTTTAAGTTGTTTGTTCAAGCTGATCCATCATTTAGAAAATTACCTTCAGATATTTTAAAATTATATGTGAAAAGTGAAAATGGCGAAGAAGTACCTTATTCCTCTTTTATGAAAATTAAAAAGACACAAGGTATTTACGAAATCAATCGTTACAACATGTATACAACAGCATCTATTAGATGTTCTCCATCAGAAGGCTTTAGTAGTGGTGAAGCGATTACAGCAATTCAAGAAGTAGCAGCCGCTACATTACCTAAAGGTTATGACATTGATTGGTCTGGACTACAAAAGGATGAAGTTGCTCGTGGAAATGAAGCGGTTTATATTTTCTTAATTGTATTGATATTCGTGTATTTAGTTCTTGCTGCACAATACGAAAGCTTTTTATTACCATTGACAGTTATATTATCTCTTCCAGCGGGTATCTTTGGGGCCTTCCTATTTATTAAAGGATTTGGAATGGCAAATGATATCTATGGACAAGTAGCCTTGGTAATGCTAGTAGGTTTACTGGGTAAAAATGCCGTGTTGATTGTTGAATTTGCAATTATGAAAAATCAACAAGGTGCTACAGTATTAGAAGCAGCTATTGAAGGTGCAAGAGCTCGATTTAGACCAATCTTAATGACGTCATTTGCCTTTATTGCTGGAATGATTCCATTACTTCTGGCATCAGGACCTGGTGCAATTGGTAACAGAACTATTGGAGCAGCCTCTTTAGGCGGAATGTTCTTCGGTACTATTTTCGGCGTAATCATTGTACCTGGTTTATACTATATATTTGGTAGTATGTCAGAAGGACGTAAATTGATTAACGATGAAGATTTTAATCCTTTAAGCGAAGACAGCAATTATCATTCAGGTAACAATCATGATTCATCAAACAATCATCATGCATAAAACATATCTATATAAATTTATTGGTATAGCTATATTGACAATAGCTGTATGGGCTTGTACGCCAACATTAACGAAAAAGTCCGTTAATGATAATTTACCTTCGAAATATACAAACTTAGCAGATTCAACACATTTAAATTCAGCACAGTCATCAGATACACTGAATACTGTAGATGTTAGTTGGAAAAAATATTTCAAGGATGAAAATTTAGTTGCGCTTATCGATACTGCGCTTCAGAATAACCAGGAGCTAAACATTATTTTATACGAAATTAATGTAGCTCAAGCTGAAGTACGTGCACGTAAAGGACAGTATTTGCCATACGTAGACGGAGGTGTTGGTGCCGGTGTTGAAAAAGCAGGCAAGTATACTAGAACAGGCGCGGTTGATGACAACTTGGATATACAAAATGGGAAACGCATTCCAACTGTATTGCCGAATTATGTGGTAGGAGTAAATCTATCATGGGAAGTAGATATTTGGAAAAAATTACGCAATGCAAAAAAGGCAGCTGTACTGAGATATTTAGCAAGCGTCGAAGGCAGAAACTTTATGATTACCAATATCGTTGCTGAAATAGGCAGCACGTATTACGAGTTATTAGCTCTTGATAAAAAATTGGAAATCTTAAAAAAGAATATTGAAATTCAAAGCAATGCTCTTTCAATTGTACGAATGGAAAAGCAATCTGCAAAGGTAACGGAGCTGGCTGTTCGCAGGTTTGAAGCACAAGTACTGTATACAAGAAGTTTGCAATTTAAAATTCAGCAAGAAATTGTTGAAGCAGAGAATCATTTAAACTTCTTGATCGGGAGCTATCCAAAACCTATTAAACGCAACCCTGCTACATTTATTGATATTGTACATGATTCTATTTATGCAGGCGTTCCTTCTCAGTTGTTATCTAATAGATGGGATATTAAAAAAGCGGAGCATAATTTAGAAGCATCGAAATTGGATGTAAAAGTAGCAAAGGCAAACTTCTATCCAACCTTTAGAATTACAAGTGGTATTGGGCTAGAAGCATTTAACCCGAAGTTGGTAATTAGTAGTCCGGAGTCCATGTTGTTTTCATTAGCAGGTACTTTTGTTGGGCCACTTATAAATAGAAATGAGATTAAAGCGATGTATTTAACTGCAAATGCAAAACAATTGCAAGCGGCATACAACTACGAACGTACAATTTTGAATGCGTTTATTGAAGTTTCAAATCAAATGGCAAAAATTTCAAATCTTGGCAAAAGTTTCGAGTTACAAGATCAACAAGTAGAAGCATTAAATGAATCTGTTAATATTGCTAATAAACTTTTCATTTCTGCAAGAGCAGATTACATGGAAGTATTATTAACTCAGCGTGATGCATTAGAATCGAAAATGGAATTAGTTGAAACAAAAAAAGAACAATTGAAAGCTACTGTTTATTTCTACAGAGCGCTTGGCGGAGGTTGATATGTTTTGATACTTGATTTTATATCAATAAAGTCTTAAGCTGGAAGTTTTAATTTGATTGGGTAAGTTTAGGGTAACCAATCATTTTAGAGCTTCCAGTTTTTTTGTGCGTGTAATAGATATTTCAAAAGGAATTTAATAAAGGATGCTTTTGTCTTTTATTGAATAAATTGTATATTGAACGAAATAAAGGTATATGTTTTCAAAAGCGTGTGAATACGGAATAAGAGCAATAATCCATATTGCGGTTTTATCTCAGGATGAAAAGCGAGTAGGCTTGAAGGAGATTGCTAAAGAAATCGGTTCACCGGAAGCATTTACAGCGAAAATATTGCAGATCTTATCAAAGAATGATTTAGTAGAATCAACCAAAGGGCCAACCGGAGGGTTTGAGATGAGTGTGCAACAAATGAAAAAAATTAAATTAAGTGATGTTGTATTCGCAATTGATGGGGATTCTATCTACAAAGGCTGCGGCCTAGGTATGAAAGAATGTTCAGAAAAGCATCCATGTCCCGTACATGAAAAATTCAAAACAATCCGCAATGAATTGAAGAAGATGTTAGAGAATACTTCAATTTACAATTTGGCAATTGATCAAAAGAATGGTTTAACATTCCTTAAAAGATAATTGCTTAACTAATTTAAAGATATTAAGGTCTTTTATTCCTTATAATTAATTCATTCTAATTGAACGACACAAAAATGAATGCAAAGGAAATTATAAATCTAGCAGATATTAAATTATTGGTAGATGATTTTTATGATAAAGTAAAAATAGACCCACTGCTTGGTCCTGTATTTAATGGAGTATTGAAAGATCATTGGCCAGAACACATGGAGAAATTATATCGATTTTGGCAAACGATATTATTAGAAGAACATACCTATCATGGAAGCCCTTTTGTACCTCACGCACAATTACCCATTGAAAAAAAACATTTTGATCGATGGATTAAATTGTTTGAGGAAACGGTTGACGATCATTTTATAGGAGAAAAAGCAACTGAAGCAAAGTGGAGAGCAAATAAAATGGCTGAAATGTTTCAATATAGAATTGAACAAAATAGAGAAAATCCAGACAAGTCACTTTTTAGATAAAAAATAAAGTAAAGAATGTTTCAATTATGAATTATACTGTTAAGATTCCAAGCCAAATTATTTTAACATTTATATGGATCGGGTTTATTTGTGCAATTTCATTTATGGAGGCTTGGTTAAAATTTAGAGCACCAGGCATAACCGTTCCTTTAGGTTTGGGCATTGGCAAATTGGTATTTGAGGCCCTAAACAAAGTTGAATGGGTACTTGTAATAAGTATATGTATAAGCACGCTAGTTGGAGGGCTTGATTTAAAACAAATCACTAAACAGTATTATTTGTTTTTACTTCCCGTTTTAGCATTGATCCTTCAAACGGCTTGGATTCTCCCACAGTTAACGATTCGTTCAGAAAAAATAATTCAAAACTTACCTGTTGAGCATTCAAACCTTCATTTTTATTTTGTCGGGTTGGAATTATTAAAAGTTACATGTTTATTCATTTGGGGACTTAAGTTATTTCGAAAGATACATTGAACGAAGGAACACATATAGAATAAAATTAATTTTGGTGAGTGAATTAAAAGAAATGTGATTCAAATTAAACCAGTAAAATTAAACCAAACTATTGCCTGGTTGTTATTAATTCAGAAGGCTATCACATTTCACAATTAGAAAAATAAGTTAATAATTCTTCAGAAGTTCTTCATAATTATTAACTAGATTAAAGCGACAACAATTTATATAAAATAGTATGATGGGAACGTTAACACGGGCAGAGGCTATTCAAGACGAGTTTATAAGTGGACATAAGGATGGTTTGAAATTGTGCGACCATATTCATATTGGGATAAAAAATGGAATACAACACGAACGCATTTTCCAATATTGTCAGTGGTATTATTTGAATCACATTGAATATCAATTTGAATTAGAGGAAAAAATTATTTTCCCATTTTTAGATACCGATGAGTCTCAAATTAAAAAAATCCTTTCTGATCATAGAAAAATAAAACGCATTGTAAAAGGAAAGGTTAACTTTACTAAAGCAATCAATCAAATCGAAGAATTATTGGAACAGCATATTCGTTTTGAAAATAAATTAAATTTCAATAAAATTTACGCATCCGCATATCAGCTTTTTGGATCGGATATTACGAAATTATTTTTTGGTTATAATAATGTATGTGAAAAAGAATGGGAAGATAAATTTTGGTTGGAATAAATGAGTAAGGAATCGGAAGCAATACATTTCAGTTTGATTCACGAGGGGAAAGTGATTCCAATAGTCACTAAACCCTATGAATTTAAAAATTTAATGGAGTTGATTCAGAATAAAATTTTTATTGATGAATTTGGAGAATGTTTGGGAATGGGAAGATGTTGTACCTGTGTGGTAGAAGTTTCTTCAGATACTGTTTTCCCTGATAAAGAAAGAAACGAAGAGTCAACTTTATTAAAAAATGGTATCGAAAATCCAATCATGAGACTATCTTGTCAAAT
Organism: uncultured Cytophaga sp.; assembly: GCF_937863595.1. Lineage (GTDB taxonomy): Bacteria > Bacteroidota > Bacteroidia > Cytophagales > Cytophagaceae > Cytophaga. Next base: position 38,204 of record NZ_CALMGQ010000057.1, on the reverse strand, counting down.
TGAAATAGGTACTCATTTGAAAAACTCTGTTATTTCGATTCTGAATCAAATGTGAGAACACAGGTATAATTTTCAATTCGTTAAATTTTTAAAAAATGCACAATTTGCTTTTTTAGTTTTAATACAGTCTTCGGTTTTGTTATTTTCAGAAATGCTTTTCATAGGTATATTGCTTATTTTTAAAAATATACGAGTAGTTTTAACTAGGCTCACTTTCCAATTAAATGGGCCACAAGCAACATTTTGATTGTTTATTTTTAATTATATTTGATGTGGTACTAATTTCCTTATTGAATCAGTTATGAATTATACGCTTCATCAGTTGCAGGTATTTGTTAAAGTCGTACAAGCTAAAAGTATTACTAAAGCTTCCGAAGAATTGCATTTGAGCCAGCCTGCAGTATCCATACAATTGAAAAACTTTCAAGATCAATTTGAAATTCCATTAATTGAAATCGTCGGTAGAAAATTATATGTAACCGATTTTGGGAAGGAAATATATTTTATAGCGGAACGCATATTGAATGAAGTGTATGCCATTAATTACAAAACAATGGCCTACAAAGGATTTTTATCTGGGCGCTTAATTATTTCAATTGTATCAACGGGTAAATACGTGATGCCTTATTTTTTAACGGAATTTCTAAAAGAAAACCCAGGTGTAGACTTGGTGATGGATGTGACTAATAAATCAAAAGTGATGAGCAGTTTACACAACAACGAAGTGGATTTTGCATTGATATCTGTTTTGCCCCAAGATATAAAGATCAATAAAGAAACCTTAATGGAGAATGAGCTTTTTGTAGTGGGGGATAAAAATGAAATTATTTCAAAGAATAAAATAACAAAGAATGAATTAAAAGAAATGCCACTTATTTTTAGAGAGGATGGTTCAGGCACGCGCGTTGTTATGGAAAATTATTTTAACGAACATAAAATCAAGGTGCGGAAAAAAATGGAGCTAACCTCTAATGAAGCTGTAAAGCAAGCAGTGATTGCTGGATTGGGCAATTCAATTTTGCCACTAATCGGTTTAAGGTATGAGCTCGGTTGTGGGGATATTAAAATAATACCTACAGTGGGTTTTCCTATTAAATCAAATTGGCAATTGGTTTGGTTACAAGGAAAAAAACTATCTCCTGTGGCGCAAGCATATGTTGATTACATCCGAGAAAATAAAAAGGTAATTCTTAAAAAGAACTTCTCCTGGATTGATGCTATTCAAGTAGATAGAAAGTTGAAGAAATAGTAATGGTACAAATTAAGTGCTCATTTTTAAAAGTAGTATTTTTAAATTGCTCGATATTCTGAATCTATTTCCTTTAAATCAATGTAAAAATGGATTTTTATAGGGCGTGGGTTTAAGCTTTCTAATTGCAATGGTAGAATTAGATATGTCATTCATTTTTACTTTATAAAACTATTTTCGAGTTTTTTTTAAAGGTTTATATTATTAGTTGGCTGGAAATCAATTTTTTAAAATCACATAACAGTCTTTGCTTCATCTTCCTAGCATGTATTTAAGTTGTATTAGATTCTGATTAATATGTAATACATAAAAAGTTTTTATGTATTACATATTAACTATAAATAAAAATATATGATTATTTTTTCCAAATTTTGGGACATGACAAACACATATACGTCTATGGAAAAAGAAAACACAAGTAGCGAAATCCTCCCTCAATCCTTTGAGTTGATTTTAGGAAGTTTTTCTCCAGAAGATGCAAAAGAAATCATAATGAATTTAATTACTGGGAAAATTGATTTTCATAAGAAAAGGAGTTTTAGTAATGAAATTCGTTTTGGTGAACCAGATGCATATTCTGAAAATAGGATTGATCAATTAACAGTCAGTAAAAATAGAATGTATGATTTGATTGAATCAGCATCTACACAAAAAAAACTACTGAAAATTACTTCAAACATAGAAATAGAACTTATATAAATCTCTAAAAAATACTATCGTGGAAAATCAATTTATATCACTTATCGCTATTCTGCCACCGATTGCTTGTACCCTTACCGCAATCGTATCTTGGTTTCAACCAGGTATGCGTCCAAACATTGTTAAAGGCTTTGCTACCATCACTACGTATGTGAGTTTACTTGTTGCAGCAATTAGTTGTGTACTCGTTTATAATAATGGTTTGATAGAAAGTAAACTATTAGGGATGAATCAAATCGGATTCAGTATTCGCCTTGATTCCATTAGTGTAATCATGTTTACGATGATTGCATTGTTGAGTTTTATCATCGTAAAATTTAGTTTAAATTATTTGGATGGCGAAAAACGCCAAGGAGCATTTATCGGTCGGCTTGCTGCAACCATTGCATGTGTGCAATTGTTGGTACTTTCGGGCAACATAGGCTTGCTTATGATATCATGGATATTGACAAGTATTTCGTTACATCGATTACTGGTGTTTTATCCAAACCGTCCGGGCGCAATTGTTGTAGCACGCAAAAAGTTTTTGCTCGCACGATTAGCTGATGCCAGTTTATTTACTGCATGTGCATTATTATACATGCAATTTCAAACGGGTAATTTTGAAATTATTTTCACTGAACTTAAAAACCATACGGTTGCAAATGTGCATCTGATTGAATTGACGGCTTTGTTTATTACCCTAGCAGCATTAATTAAATCTGCTCAATTCCCATCACATGGTTGGTTGATTGAGGTAATGGAAACCCCAACGCCCGTATCTGCTTTATTACACGCTGGTTTGTTAAATGCAGGCCCCTTTTTAATCATACGCATGTCATACATTATGGACTTAAGTACGTACGCACCGATATTACTCATTGCGATTGGGGGATTTACAGCATTGTTCGCATCGGTTGTATACTTAACTCAAACATCCGTAAAAACTGCATTGGGTTATTCGAGTGTTGCACACATGGGCTTTAGTCTGTTTGTATGTGGACTTGGCATGTACGCCGCCGCTATGTTGCATTTGGTTGCACACTCTTTTTATAAAGCTCATGCATTTCTTTCTTCAGGTAGTGCAATAGAATTAAAACGTGGTTTGAAAATTACCCCACTGAAACGTGCAGGAAGTCCTTTTAAAATTATACTCGGAATTTTGATGGCAGTAGTTGTCTACACTTCTTTTGCATTGCTTTGGGGAATGAATATACAAGAACAATTTGCGCTCTTTGCAATCGGTGCAATATTGGTTTTGGGTCTGGCTCGCCTATTTACAAACGCTATTGATTCTGAGAATAGTGCGCTCTTATTAATGCGAGCTACGATTCTAGCATTGATCATTACAACTGCATTCTTTGTATTAGAATCAACGACACATTATTTAATAGCAAATCAATTACCAGCTTTAGTTCAGCCGAGTTTGGTTGAAATGGTATTGATCGTAAGCATACTTCTTGTGTATGTTATTGCAGTGTTTATTCAAATTCTATCTCCGTATCTAACGCAGACTTCTGTATACCAATCTTGGGCAATACATCTAAGAAATGGATTTTATGTGAATGCGCTATTCGATAGACTGGTTGGGGCATTACGAATTAAAGATTCAAAGAATAGCTTTGAATGGAAAGAAGATTCAAACGCTTAATTCAATTCATAAACGAAAGTAAATTTATTCATTTTATACATCATACAATAATGGAACATATTATGGAAACTGAAAGCATACAAATAGAAAAAGTAATTCAAAAAGTGCCCTTGATTGACACCATGCGAAATGCGTGTAAAAAAATCGCTCCGCTTTGGTCACTTGATAATTTTGTAGCAGTAAACCCGTATTTAGGGATGATACAAAACGACTTTAAGGAAGTGGCAACTCAACTTGAACGCGTTGCAGATATTCAAACGACCTTGCCTATTTCTTTTTATCTTAAAAAAATAGAAGAAGGTGTAATCACGAAAACAGATATCGAATTTGTGCTATCTAAAAAACACAAAGGGACGTATGATACATACATGCAAAAATTAAAATCCTTAAAAGAAAATGGGGATAAGAATGTTACAATTCCAACCGTTACTGATATTGCCTCTGCACTTACCCATAAAGACTGGAATCGATTTTTGGTAAGTCGCATCTCTTTTTGGGCCGCTAGTTATTTTGATGATGGACAAGCTGTTTGGAAAGCCAATAATAAAAATACAGGATTATTTTCATCATGGAAGTCGGAAACCATTCGTGACCGTACGCCTGAGTTGATGGGATTGACTGGCTTTCAAAAAAAGGTGCAGGCATTTCCAGAGAATGCCTTGGATGCAGCACAAGTTGCATTAGCCCAACTAAATATTCCTGAAGAAATGGTGTCTTTATACCTACATCGATTATTACTACGTGTTGGTGGTTGGGCTGCTTATGCGGCTCGTGTTGATTGGGATAACGAATTATACGGCGGTAAAGATGGAGAATTAATCGAGTTTCTAGCTGTATTGCTTTGCTGGGAAGCAAGTATGTTGTCTTGCATTGATCACACAGATATTAAATTGAAATGGCAAGAAGCATACGTACAATTCTTTTTGATTGGCCTGCATGCAAAGCCCAATCAAGAGTTGGAGTACAAGTTGATTGCGCAGGACGCATTTGATCGTGCGATGCAATCTCAGCTGATTCAGCAAATCAATTCAAAAAAAGCTGTTCATAAACCAGTTCATAAACGCCCTTCCGCACAAGCTGTATTCTGCATAGATGTACGTTCCGAAGTATTCCGTCGAAATTTAGAAGCAACAGATAATACCATTGATACATTGGGTTTTGCTGGCTTCTTTGCATTCTCAATCAATTACGTACCCTTAGCGCACCAACATGGAGAAGCGCAATGCCCAGTGTTGTTAAAAACGGGGCCAACGATTTTAGAAGAAATGTCGTCGCCAGATGCTACACGTAAGGCATTCGATGCACGTCTAGTAAATCATCATGCACGTCAACTATTAAAATCGGTAAAGCATGGTGCTGTAACATGCTTTAGTTATGTGAGTCCACTTGGGCTTTCATTCTTGCCAAAATTATTTACCGATTCTTTTGGCTTAACTCGCCCTGTGCCACATCCAGACACCGTAGGCATATCAAAATCTATGTTGAAAAACAAACGCATCCGATTAGATGCGAGTCAATTTGGAAATGAAACAGCAGGTATTCCGCTAGAGCAACAAATAACAATGGCTAAGAATGCCTTGACAGCGATGTCGCTTAAGGATAACTTCGCAAAATTTATTCTCATCACAGGTCACGGTTCTTCAACCGTAAATAACCCACATGCAACAGGTTTGGATTGTGGCGCATGTGGCGGACACACGGGGGAATCGAATGCACGCGTTGCAGCAGCAGTCTTTAATAATCAAAAAGTCCGCGAAGGTTTGGTTCAACATAACATACACATTCCTGCAGATACAGTTTTCTTAACTTGTTTACACGATACTACAACAGATGAGATACACATCTATAACGCGTATGAAGTGCCAAGTAATCAAATAGTCGAATTCACAGCCTTGAAAAAATCCTTAGCGGATGCAGGTAAAAGTAGCCGTATAGAACGCGCTGCACGTATGTCTTCTATAAGCAAATCAGACATCAGCGGCTCTGTCATAGCTCGAAGTAAAGATTGGTCGCAAATTCGTCCGGAGTGGGGCTTGGCAGGATGTTATGGTTTTGTGGTTGCCTCCCGCGAACGTACGAAGGGCTTAGACTTTGGAAGTAAATCGTTCTTGCACTCTTACGAATGGGAAAAGGATACAGAGTTTTCAATACTGGAATTAATTATGATTGCGCCTATGGTGGTAACAAGTTGGATTAACTTGCAGTACTATGCATCTACGGTAGACAATAAAAACTTCGGATCAGGGAATAAAACGCTTCATAATATCACCGCAGGTGTGGGTGTCTTAGAAGGCTACTCTGGAGACCTGCGCGTTGGCTTGCCACTACAATCAGTCTTTGATGGAGAGAACTATCAACACGAACCAGTGAAACTGAATGTAGTAATAGAAGCACCGATGGAAGCGATGAATAAAATCATAGCCAAACACGAAATGGTTCGAAACCTACTAGACAATAATTGGATTCAATTACTTGCAATGAATGCAGATGGAAAAGTAAGTCATCGATATGAAAAAGAGTTGAAGTGGTCGGTAGTGAATTAAATCTGTAAGAGAAAATAAAAACGCACCTATCAATTTTAATATTGGTAGGTGCGTTTTTAAATAGTGGCTCCGGCAGGAATCGAACCTGCATCAAACGTTTAGGAAACGCTTATTCTATCCATTGAACTACGATGCCAGAAAGAATATGTAAAGATACTAATATTGATCTTTAACTAAGTAATTTGGGTAAATGGTGCAATGCACCGTTGTTACTTTTTCAACTAAGATTGCTCTTAATTTATCTAAGTTTAAATTTTGTGTAGCAGAAATAAATACCCGATTTTCGTTTGCACTACCTGTATACATTTTATCAATGTCTTGTAACGAAAGCGCATCCGGATTGTCTTTGATGTTTTCTAAGTAAGCATCTACTTTATTAAAAACAAGTATGGTGATTTTATCGTTTGCTTTTATTTCAGCAAGTGTTGATTGTACCACTTGCATGTGTTCTTCATACGAAGCGTGTGGCAAGTCAATTACGTGCAATAAAATATCTGCTTCACGTACTTCGTCTAAAGTAGATTTAAAACTTTCAATCAAACCATGCGGCAACTTACGTATAAATCCTACTGTATCGGTTAACAAAAATGGTATCTCATTCAACACCACTTTTCGAACGGTAGAATCTACCGTGGCAAATAATTTATTCTCCGCGAATACATCTGATTTAGATAAGCGTTGCATCAGCGTAGATTTACCCACGTTGGTATAACCAACCAATGCTACACGTACAATACCTTCTCGTGATTTGCGTTGCGTTTCACTTTGTTTATTGATTTTTTCTAAGCGACTTTTCAATAAGGTGATTTGATCGCGAATAATACGTCTATCTGTTTCAATTTCTTTTTCACCTGACCCACCTCGTGTACCTGTACCACCACGCTGACGTTCTAAGTGGGTCCACATACGTGTTAAGCGTGGTAGTAAATATTGTAAACGTGCCAGTTCAACTTGCGCACGTGATTGTGCTGTTTGTGCACGCAGCGAAAAGATATCTAAGATTAGTAAACTACGATCGTAAATTTTGCAAGCCAATTCTGTTTCTAAGTTTCTGAGTTGAGAAGGACTTAGATCATCATCGAAAATGATAACGGGTATGGAATGTTCAAGGATGTATGCTTTTATATCTGCAAGTTTACCTTTGCCGACATAGGTACGAATATCTGGTCGGTCAAGCTTTTGCATAAAACGATACACAACTTCCAAGCCAGCTGTGCGGGCTAGGAAGTCGAGTTCGTCTAAATATTCTATTGTTTTTTCTTGTGGTTGGTGTCTGTGCGACAAGCCGATAAGAATGGCTCTGTCTGCCGTTTTTTGTGTTGAAAAACCAGTCTCTTCTTGCATTCTTATTTTTTGAATCCGTCTACGTATTCAGTCAATGCAGTTAATTGTTGATCATTAAATACATCTTTGAAACTAGGCATTAAACCCTTACCAGCCTTAATTTGTTCCATAGTTTCAGCTTTTGTCAACGTTGATTGTGTTAAATCTTTTGCCCCATTTGTTGCTTGTTTTCCATCGGCACCATGGCATACAGCACATTTATCCTTGTACATAACTTCGCCTTCGCTTACAGTTTTTGCACCGTCAGTAGAAGATGTTGCTGAAACTGGACTTACGTATGCATCTTTTTTCAATGTCAAACTATCCGTTTTGGCAATTAGAAATATATATACATATAGCAATACTGAAAAGATTGCCAAAGCCTTGTTTGATTTTTTCATTGCAATAATACCAAGAGGTATAGAAGCAATAACTAAGACAATTTTTACGATTAAATAGGTTTCAATAGCCGGTGCAATAAACGTTAAGTAAACACCTGTAATAATGATCAGTGCACCTAAAACCATATCAGCGATTTTAGTTTTACTGCGAAGTTTTTCAAGCGCTTCAGGTTTGTTTGCGAGTAGTAAATATACTTTTGCTACATATAACAAAATGAATAATGATACGATGGTAACGTGTAAGTGTAGAAATCCCTTTTCCATATAATATTTAGTATTAGAATCTCAAAACTAAGGTTTTAAGCCCGCAAATGCCAATAATTGCGCGAATAATACGTATATTTAGTTTTATTAATGAATTGCCCTGTGAAAATTGCACTAGTCGCCAATACATGTTGGAATTTATACAATTTTAGAAGGTGCATTATCTTGGGCTTAATCAATAGTGGATTTGAAGTCTTGTGTATTGCTCCAGAAGATGCGTTCACCATTGAAATTCAGAAACTTCCTGTTACGTATATTCCCATTAAACTCCAAGCAAAGGGCAATAATCCATTGTTGGATGTGATGCTCATAAAACAATTGGCAGGCATTTATAAATCACAAAAGCCAGACCTTGTGTTGCAATACACGATTAAACCCAATATTTACGGTTCGTTTGCGGCTTCAATTGCTGGTATACCTGTAATTAATAGTGTGACAGGCCTAGGGACAGTTTTTTTACATGAAAATGCCGTTTCAAAAATTGCACAATTTCTATATAAATGGAGTTTCAGATCTGCTAAATACGTTGTCTTTCAAAATGAAGATGACAAGAAGGTTTTTATCGATAAAAAATTGGTTCGAGAAGACCAAGTAACACTAATTAAGGGTTCTGGGATAGATATAAATCATTTTAATTTAATTGGTAAAGATGTTAAAAGACCTACCTTTCGGTTTTTAATGGTTGCTCGATTGCTATACGATAAGGGTATCCGGGAATATGCAGAAGCCTCAAAAAAGCTATACGCCAGTTTTGGGACTGCTATTGAGTGCGTGTTGTTGGGGTCTATAGAATCAGATAAAAATTTAGGGATTTCAAAGGAAGAGTTGAAAAATTGGATAAAGGAACATCATCTTATTTATAAACCATTTACAACTGAGGTAATAGAAGAATATCAGGCTGCAACAGTGGTGGTGTTGCCATCTTACAGGGAAGGCTTATCCAAAAGTTTGTTGGAGGCGGCCTCGTGCTCTAAGCCATTAATTGCAACAAATGTAGCTGGTTGTAAAGAGATTGTATTGGACACTAAAAATGGCTTTTTGTGTGCGCCTAAAAATTCAGAAGATTTATTTCTGAAAATGAAACAAATGATTACTTGTAGTCAGGAACAATTGACAGATATGGGCGCTAAAAGTAGAATGCATGTTGAAGAAAATTTTTCTGATAAAATAATATTCAATGACTATTTTTGTTTAATTAAACAAGTGGTCTTTAAAAGTGCCGTATAATGATATTTCAAGAGTTAGAATTAAAAGATTTAATATTGATAACCCCTTCCGTTTTTGGAGATGATAGAGGGTTTTTCATGGAAACGTATAATAAAGAGGTATTTTCCAAGGCAGGCTTGTCAATGGAATTTATTCAAGACAATCATTCCAAATCTACTGCAGGAGTGGTAAGAGGGCTACATTTTCAAGCACCTCCATTTGCACAAGGCAAATTGGTACGTGTTACAAAAGGCGCAATTTGGGATGTCGTAGTTGATTTGAGAAAGAATTCTCCCACCTATAAAAAAGTTGCAAAAGTATTGCTAGATGATGTTGATAAGCGTATGCTGTATGTGCCAATAGGTTTTGCGCACGGATTTGTTTCTATTGAACCGTGTGAAGTACAGTATAAATGCACAAACGTATACCATAAAGCTTCAGAGTTAGGTATTCGTTGGGATGATTCGGATTTAGCGATTGATTGGACGGTGCAAAATCCTTTGGTTTCAACAAAAGACCAAGAGTTACCGTATTTAAGAGATATTGAATCCATTTTAAATTTTTAGAATGAAAAAAACGACTTACTTAATATGTGTTGCAGGTATTATTTCACTTTTTACATCTTGTAATACATTCTATAATTATAGAATGTTCCATACCGAAGCAAGTGTATTGGTAGACTCTATAGAGAATTTAAGAGGTAAGACCAGTATTGAACATAAGATTGTTGAAAACGATGTTATCACGCTTGATATTTATACAAATGGAGGCGAAAAATTAATTGACCCAAATGATGCATTAAGTAATTCGGGAACAAGCGCCAAAGCACCCCCTGTACCGCTGAAGTACACCATTTATGCAGATGGGTGTGCACATCTTCCTATGATTGGAAATGTGCCATTGAAAGGCTATAGCGTATATCAAGCAGATAGTATAATTGCTTTAAAATTTAAGCCATTCTATACCGACCCGTATGTCAAAGTAACCTTACTTAGCAAGCGCGTTATTGTATTCGGTCCTGAAGGCGGCAAAGTGATACCACTTGATTTTCAAGACATGAATTTAATTGAAGTGATAGCTCGGTATGGTGGAATTACGCTAACAGGGAAAGCAAACAATATTCGAGTGGTAAGAGGCGACTTGAAAAATCCAGACGTACAATTGATAAATTTAGGAACAATCGATGGTTTGCGAAATGCATATACCGATATGCAACCAGGGGATATCGTATATATTGAGCCGAAACGTTTTGTATTTAAAGAATCACTATCTACAGTTGCACCATTGATTTCATTAACAATTAGTTTGCTATCTATCTTTATTATACTTAAGAGAGTTTAAAATTTTCATATGTCAACACCCCCCCAAAACCAGATTCATTTTACTGATGGTGGTAATCAGTTTGAAGAAGAGGTTCAGAATATTTTAGATCCGTATAAACTTTTAATAGTTTTTAAGCGATCATATATTGCTATGGCATTGATTTTTTTATGTGTCATGTCTGGCGTGTTTTTATTTATCCGTTACGCCAAACCCGTATATGAATCGAGTGCATTAATTAAATTAGAAAACACAAACAGAACCAATAGCTTAGGCTTGTCTACAAATTTCCATAGTGAAGAAGATGCCTCAAGTTTAGAAGGCGAACTCGAAATTATTCGTTCTCCTGTTGTTCGCGACAAAGTAATTGCAGATTTAAATCTTGCCATTTCTTATTTTGTATACGGGAGTATATTATATGAAGAACGCTTTCATAATGCTCCGTATGAAGTATCTTTTATTGAAAACAAATCAAACATTCGTTACGATGTACATATCGATCTTCGAATACTAGATTCAACTAGTTTTAAGATTGAATACAATGATTTTTCTGAAGAATTTAAATTTGGAGAAATGTGTAAAACACCTGTAGGTAATTTCACTTTGAAGAAAACAGAATTTTTTAAAGACTTCAATATGGGGCAAAAGACCTTTTTTGTCTTTAACAGCCAAGGTGCTCTTAATAATTATTTTCAGAGTAGTTTGTTTGCAGATATCTCTAATATGCAAGCACGTACATTGGCAATATCTTTCAAAGACCACAATGCAAACAAAGCGTACTCTATTGTTAAGTCTTTAGATTCGATTTATTTTCAACAAACCTTACAGCTTAAATTAAAAACCTTTGACCAATCGATTGATTTCTTATCAAATTCTATTAAAAAGGCGGAAGAGAATTTAATAAAAGCGGAGGAGAATTTCGAAGCATTCATGCGAAGAAATAAGACAATGGATGTAAGAGCAGATTATACGAAATATTCTATCTTGGCCGATGAAAATGTTGCTTTAAGAAAATCCTTGACATTTAAGGTTGGTTTACTTAACGATTTGAAAAGTTTAATTGAATCAAATAAAAACTTGGAGGAGTTTATACCACTTTTGCCAAACCTAGAAGATCCACAGTTAGGAGAATTGATAACCAATTTCAATACATTAAATATTGAAAGAGAAAACTTGTTAATGTCGCAAAGTGAAAATACGCATGCATATCAAGTAAAGAAAAGTACTGCGAATAAAGCGAAAGAGGATGCACTGGAATTGATTGCGCAAAATGAAAAAATTATAAAAAAAGAAATACATGATTTAAATCTAGATCAATTTGAAATTGAGTCTTCTATTTTATCTTTTCCATCCAAAGAAACTGAAATGTCTCGTTTAAAAAGGCATTATAATTTATACGATAAGTTTTATGGCTTATTAATGGATAAACTCGTAGAACAAGGCATTACAAAAGCGGGTGTTACGGTTGATTTTATCATACTTTCTCAACCTTTACCTGCAACTATACCAATCTATCCAAAGAAAGGTATAATCCTGATGTCAGGCTTTGGTATCGCTATTTTATTATGTCTATTGTTGGTTGTATCAAGGTTCTTAATGTATGAAACAATAACAACATTGGCCGAGCTAGAACGTTCATTGCCAATTCCAATTATTGGTACAGTGCCCGAATATGTTAGTGAAAAGATGTTATTCTCTCAATTAATTGTAGATCGCAAATCTAAATCAGCAATTACAGAGTCATTACGATCTATTCGAACAAACCTGGAGTTTATTTCAACGGATAAAAATCAAAAAGTAATCACTGTTACATCCACTGTAGGGGGGGAAGGCAAAACGTTTGTTGCAGTCAATTTAGCAGGTGTAATTGCAATGGCAAATCAACGCGTCGTTGTCATTGATTTAGACATGCGTAAACCTAAAATACATTTAGCGTTTGGCGCTGAGAACACGGTAGGAATAAGCACGGTTTTAATCGGAAAAAATTCGATTGATGAAGCAATTCAGCTCTCAAGAATACCCGATTTGGATTATATCACTGCTGGTCCAACACCACCAAACCCTTCTGAATTGATATTGTTACCGGCCTTAGATAATTTGATTGAAGAATTAAAAACGAAATATGACGTTATTATCATTGATACGCCTCCCGTGGGAATTGTTACGGACGGAATGTTGTTAATGTCTAAAGCAGATATTCCTTTGTATATAGTTCGGATTAATTATTCCAAGTTCTTTGTTGCACAGGAAGTAAAAAGAGCTCTAAATAGAGGAGGGTACAATAAATTACGTGTAATTGCAAATGGGGTCCCTGTGAACAGAGGCTTTAAATACAATTATGGATATTATGAAAATGATGTGGTTGCCAAACCTCAAAATTGGATCCAAAAACTATTCGATAAATTATGAGTTTTCTTACGTCTCTTTTTGGAAAGAAAAAATTGACACCTGTTCCTGATTTTCTTTTTGCGGACATGCATTCCCATTTATTGGCTGACATTGATGATGGTTCAAAGTCTCTTGATGAGTCTGTAGAATTAATTTCAAAATTAAAGACACTGGGATATAAAAAAATCATAACTACGCCCCACGTGATGGGCGATTTGTATAGAAATACACCTGAGATTATTTCGGAGGCTTTATCTCTTCTGAAAAATAAATTGGCACAAGAAAATATTGAAATCGAAATTGAAGCTGCCGCAGAGTATTATTTAGACGAATGGTTTATAGAAAAATTAAATAAAGGCGAAAAATTATTAACTTTTGGAGAGAAGTATGTGCTATTCGAAACTTCGTTTATGAACGAGCCTGCACAGTTACATCAAGCTATTTTTCTAATGCGCACATCTGGATATATCCCTGTATTAGCGCATCCTGAACGATACTTATATTTATATCATAATTTTGAAGCATTCAAAAAAATATATGATATGGATGTGTTGTTTCAAATAAATTTAAATTCATTGGCTGGATATTATTCAAAAGCTGCAAAACAATTTGCCGAAAAATTAATTGATCACAATATGGTGGATTTTGTGGGTACCGATTGTCATGGCGATCGACATTTGGATGTATTGAAACAGGTAAAGGTTTCTTCCTACTACAAAAAACTAATTGGTTCTAAGATTTTAAATAACTCATTAATTTCATGATTCTTGTTACAGGTTCAAATGGGTTGCTGGGAAGTTTTGTTTGCCATGAATTAGTATCTAGAGGGTACAAAGTAAAAGCGCTTGTCCGGAAAGATTCAAATACCGATTTATTAAAAGATATTATTAAAAGCATCGAATTTCATGAAGGTGATTTAAATGATGTTGGTTCTTTGATAGATGCAATGGTGGGTGTGCAATATGTTATTCATACTGCAGCACTTATATCTTTCTGGCCTAAAAATAAATTACCTATGTACCAAACCAATGTTGAAGGTACACGGAATTTAGTAGATGTAGCATTAGAATCGAATGTTAAAAAATTTATTCACATTAGTTCAATCGCTGCTATTGGTCGTAAATCAACTGATACAATAGTTACAGAAAAGAATACTTGGGAAGAATCTTCTATAAATAGCAATTATGCTGTTACAAAACATCAAGCAGAACTTGAAGTGTCACGAGCAGTAGAAGAAGGGTTGAATGCTGTAATTTTAAATCCCTCTATTATTCTTGGTCCGGGCGTGCAGGGTAGTAGTACTGTGCGACTTTTTGATTATGTTCAGAAAGGAAATAAATTTTATACCGATGGATACATCAATTATGTAGATGTGCGCGATGTGGTTAAAATTATTTTATTTTTCATTGACAATGAATTTAAAAATGGCGAGCGGCATATTCTAAATGGAGGTATCACTACCTATAAAGATTTTTTTGGAAAAATTGCAATCAAACTAAATTGTAAGGCTCCTCATATTTGTGCGCATAATTGGATGAGACAACTAGCATGGAGATATTATGCAATTGCATCTTTTTTTTCAAAAAAGGAGCCTCTTATCACGAAAGAAACTGCACGAGTAGCTTCGCATAAAATCGAATACCAATCCGAAAAAATTAAGAATGCTACCGACATTCAATTTAGAACACTCGATGATACAGTGGAGTGGACAAAAGCTAGGCTTTATAATTGAAACAAATACATGGGTAGAAATACTAGTTTTGCATTTGCTATTTTTATTTTCAATGCTTGAAAACAAACTTCCAGCAAGGTTACTTCAAAAGGTGGTCTTAAAATAATAAAATATCAAGTGATTTATTAAGTAGCTAGTTCGTAGTTGTTTGTGTTTTTATTTGTTCAAATCTTTTTGATAAAGACAGTACTTTAAGTTGGAAATAGAGTGATACAACACTTTTTGCCGCAAGTTGAGTAACATGTGGTTTTCTCCATGTTTATAAATAATCTTTCAGGTATAAATGAATTAATTTTTAATTTTTTAGCTTTAGGTATAATCCCCTCGTATAAGGAGTATAGCGCAATTAAATTAGGAGACTATGGCCAGACAAAATAAACGACAATCTGATGATCGCGAATTGGCCAGGAAATTTGAGGAGCTTCTAAAAGAAGGCACTCCTGGCTTTTTTGACGTGAGTGTATATGAAAGTATCATTCAATATTATCTAGAAGGAGCTAAATTCAGAAAAGCTCATAGAACATGCGAGATTGCAATGGAGCAACATCCATATGCAGTAGAAGTAATGTTGCTAAAAGTTCAAGTTCTCATGCAAATGACTCAGTTTGAAGAAGCGCTTGAATTGCTGGATAAGGCACAATTATACCAACCCAACGATACCGATATTCAATTGCTTAGAGCAAATATTCTTGCCCAACAAGATGATTTTGAAGGTGCAATAGAGTTGCTTCAAGAAGTATTGGATTTGGCAGAGGAAAAAGATGAGATTCATTACCATATGGGTGTGATATATCAGGATATGGGTAATTTTGAAGAATCGATATCGCATTTAAAACTTGCCATTATTATAAATCCAAAACACGAAGATGCTATTTACGAATTATCGTATAGCTTAGAAGTGTTGGATCGTTTGGAAGAAAGCATTGATTTCTTTACCCAATTGATAGAGGAAGAACCATATTCCCACTTTGCATGGTTTTGTCTTGGTGTTTCGTATTTTAAGCAAGGTAAGCTAGAGGAAGCAATGAATGCATATGAATTTGTTGTTGCAATCAACGACAAATACTCCTCAGCATACTATAACATAGGCGAATGCTATGTTTATAAAAACGAATATGAGAAAGCCTTAGAATATTTCTTCCAAACATTAGAAATGGATGATAAAACGGCTGATGTGTTTTATAACATTGGTTTTTGCTATGAACACCTTGGTTTACATCCCAAAGCAATTGAGTTTTATAGGAAGGCTTCTAAAGCGGATGCATATTTTCACGAAGCATATTATGGCATCGGAAAATGTTTAGATGCTCAAGATAAGGCATTTGAATCCATTCATTTCTTTAAAAGAGCCTTGAAATTAGACGAGGCCAACGCAGATTATTGGTTGGCCAAAGCGAATGCAGAATACAAAACAGGAAATCTAGTTTCTTGTCTTGAAGCGTTTGAGGAAGCATGTGTATTGGAACCTACCAACCCTGAAGTATGGAAAAATTGGTCATTTGTGCACTACGAAAGTGGTGATATGGACAAAGCTGTTGACTTGATCCATGCTGGGATTGATGAAATTCCAGGTAATGCAGATTTGTATTATAGAGCCGTTGTTTATCTTATTACAGCAGGAAAGTACAAAGAAGCATTTAATTATCTAGAAAATGCATTAACTTTGGACTTCGATAGCCATACCGTATTATATGAGTTTTTCCCAAAACTAGAAACTCAAAAGGCTTTATTTAGAATTATTGATCAATACAGAAATAAATAGAAATGTACCAAAATTTTGCCCTTTCAAAAGTTCCTGAGAGAACTATAAAACCACGTGAGTCTGGTTTTACAATGGTAATGGATAAAGGCTTAAGTTGCCGTGAAGCAGAAGACATGTTGTCTGTTTCTAGTAATTACATTGATATCGTTAAATTAGGTTGGGCAACATCTTTTGTTACGCCTACATTAAAAGAAAAATTAGCCATATACAAGTCCGCTGGCATACCCTGCTATTTAGGAGGCACTTTGTTTGAGGCATTTGTTGTGCGTAATCAATTTGATGATTATAGAAGATTGTTAGATACACTTGGCATTGTACATGCTGAAGTATCTGACGGCTCAATTGAGTTGCCACACGACGAGAAATGCGAATACATTTCAAAACTGGCAAAACAGGTTACTGTTTTATCTGAAGTAGGCTCTAAAGATGCAGAAAAAGTATTCCCGCCATCTAAGTGGATTAAATTGATGAACACGGAACTTGAAGCAGGTTCTTGGAAAGTTATTGGCGAAGCACGTGAAGCAGGAAATGTTGGCTTATTCCGATCTACTGGTGAAGTTCGTTCTGGTTTAGTAGAAGATATTTTAAGCTCAGTTCCTGTCGATAAAATTATTTGGGAAGCACCTCAGAAAGAACAACAAGTGTTCTTTGTGAAATTGTGTGGCGCTAATGTAAACTTGGGCAATATTGCACCAAACGAATTGATTCCATTAGAAACAGTACGTTTGGGATTACGTAGCGATACATTCCACCATTTTATGGACAAATTATAAGTAATGGTGGAATTCTTTAAATTGTTAGCTGACTGGTTTTTACACTTAGACAGTTATTTAGAAGTAATGGTTGACTCGTACGGACCTTGGATATATGTAATCTTATTCTTGGTCATATTCGCTGAAACTGGACTTGTTGTATTGCCATTCTTACCGGGAGATTCATTGTTGTTTGCAACAGGCATGCTTGCTGCAAAATATGGAATGAACCCTTGGTTGTTAATCTTAGTGCTTGTAGTTGCTGCAATACTAGGAGATACTGTAAATTATCATATTGGTAAATTTATTGGACCAAAAGTTTTTCGAGCCGATGCACCTAAAAACTTCTTTTTGAAATTATTGAAAAAAGAATATTTAGAGCAAGGTCAAGCGTTTTATGAAAAACATGGCGGCAAAACAATCATTATAGCGCGCTTTGTCCCTATTGTACGTACGTTTGCTCCTTTTGTAGCAGGTGTTAGTACCATGAATTACTCTAAATTCATAACGTTCAATATTATTGGAGGCGTAGTTTGGGTTGCCGGTTTATTATTAGCCGGTTATTATCTAGCAAGCATTCCATTTGTACACGATCACTTTGAACACATGGTGCTTGCCATCATATTCATTTCAATAATACCCATAATCATAGAGTTGGTGCGGGCTAAAATGTCAAAAAAATAATTAAAAAAGTCCCGCTTATATCGGGACTTTTTTATGAATAAATCTCAAGGAATCAATGAAGGTATACGGACTAATCGGATATAGATTATCACATTCTTTTTCTAAAAAATATTTTTCAGAAAAATTCATAAAAGAAAATATTACAGGTTGTGTGTATGAAAACTTTCCATTAGAATCGATACAAGATTTTCCTAAGTTATTAAAAGATACTGTAGGCTTCAAAGGATGTAATGTCACGATTCCGTATAAGGAAGATATCCTAACATATCTTGATGAGTTGGATGCTGCAGCGAAGGAAATAGGCGCAGTGAATGTAGTAAAGATACTTCCTGATGGAAGACTAAAGGGATATAATTCGGATTACTATGGGTTCAAGACTTCTTTAGAAAAATTTATTCCTCTGCAGAAAAAACATAAAGCGTTAGTCTTAGGTACAGGTGGCGCTGCAAAAGCTGTTGCTGTAGCGCTTAAAGATCTTTCAATCCCATTTTTATACGTTTCTAGAAATAAAACAGAAAATGGAATTACGTATGCTGAATTGAATGAAAAAATAATCAAAGAGCATTCAATAATAATTAATACCTCACCACTTGGCATGTACCCAGAAGTTGAAACGTTTCCCGCAATGCCGTATCAATTTTTATCTACAGAACATTATTTATATGATTTGGTATACAACCCCGAAATCACCATGTTCATGCAAAAGGGAAAAGAATTTGGCGCCCATGTTGAGAATGGATTAGGGATGTTGATCGGTCAAGCTGAAAAGGCTTGGGAGATTTGGAATGAGTAATTGGATGATACGTACAGACTCTTGTGCGTATTCGTTTATATAGAATGGATAGATGAATGGTTTTTCAAAATCATTGTAGGCTCGTGAACATGATGGGAAACCATAGCAACCATGCCAAGTATTGATGAAGCATTATAAAAACATCAATGGATAGAAGATATTTTAATAAAGATGGAGTAATACTAGCTATTTCTAGCATTGTTATATTACTATTATTATTTAACAAAAGTGTCTATGATGACTTTGTCGAAAATCCTGCAGATACAGCAACCAAAACCACTTCAGGAATACTTTTTCAAACAGTAATTTATTTCATACATGTTAAACTTGGCAAATGGGCTATAGTTTCATTTTTTGCAGGATTGACAATTCTTGGTATAGTAACGGGTTTTGATTGGTACCGATTTTTTGATAAGGATAAATAATTAAGAATATTAGAGGGTATAATTTTAGGGAGATTCTGTTACATCATATCAATTGGCTCCCCAAATTTCACAACTAATAGCTAATCAACTTGTTTTGCCATTCCCAACCAACAACCCTGTAAGGATCGCCACCATTCAGTATGCTTAGGACTCTTTTCAGTATAATGGTTATTTTATTGTGTTTTTTTTAGTAGAGAGTGAATGGAAATGCAAAAGAAAGTTCGGTGCAGGCAATAAAATAGAAAACGGAATCACATTTGCTAAATTGAATAAAAAAAATAATCAAAGAGCATTCATTAATAATTAATACCTCACCACTTGGTATGTGCCCAGAAGTCGAAACATTTCTGGCAATGCCATATCAAATTTTATCTGCAGAACATTATTTATATGATTTAGTATACAACCCTGCAATCACCACCTTCATGCAAAAGGGAAAAGAATTTGGCGCCCACGTAGAGAATGGATTAGGTATGTTGATTGGTCAAGCTGAAAAAGCTTGGGAGATTTGGAATGAGTAGAACGTATTAATAAAAAAGGCTTCCGAAGAAGCCTTTTTTATTAATATATGGTATAGATGTTAGAATCTGAAACCAAGTCTAAGACCAGCAGTTAAGCTAGGGGCAAGATTGAAGCTTCCGCCTGTAGAACTATTAGTAGTAGAAGTGGATAAACCGCCACCAGCAGGTGTGATATCTGCCGTAGATTTGCTGTTTTTACTTGCAATAAAACCCCATCCAAATTCAGCACCTAAATAAACTTTGTCTACAAAGTAGTAATCAGCACCAGCTACAGCACGAACGCCAAAGCCCAAAGATCCATTTAGAGTACCAGCAGCATTTGTTCCTTTATATGTAGAACTAGCACCGTTTGCAAAGGTAGTGCCATCTGCAGTATTGGTTCTTTCCTCAGATACCCCAATTGTTTGGAATAACAAATCACCACCTGCATAAGTAGAAAGGCGCCCAGTTCCTGTAAAGTGTTTTTCAAGACCTAAATTCAAGCCAAAAAGGGAACTCATCGTTTTGTCAGTAGCCGTTCCAGCTACATCGTTAATTTTGCTAGTATTAGAGTTTTGTGTGTAATTGAAACCTACACGAACAGCAATTTGATCTTGTAGAAAATAACGAAATTTCAATTGAGGCTGTTTAAACGAGCTTTCAGATAAAGATGTTACACCACCTGTTATTCCACCTGTACTTGCAAATAAGCCAATTTCTGCTAATACATCACCAGCTACAGGCTTGTACAATTTGCCAGTCGGTGCTGTTGTTGTTGTTGTCATTGGATCTTGTGCGTTTGCAGCCATAGAAGCTGCAAGCATAGACACTGCAATAATAATTCTTTTCATAATTTCAATTTTGGTTAATTAAAAAGTTGTCGTTAATATTTAAATATAGATAACTATTTTAATTTGAACAAATTTACTTCACACTTCGAAATAAGGAGTTTAGGTAGATTAATTTAACAATGATTTATTTTTATATTTTAGGAACATGATCCAAAAGCTTAATCGAAATATTTTTTAATGCGAACCTATAAAGCAATAACTTAGAGTAATAAATTTGTTTGGAAGTGATCAGAAATTACTTTGATCACTAATGCCATAAAATGTGTTCAAATAATGTAAACTTTATTAAGTAACTTACTGTTTAGTAAAAAAAAGCAACAGTGGGATTTGAGTTAACATCTAAATACGTACCTACGGGAGATCAGCCACAGGCAATTAAAGAGTTGGTTGAAGGGCTAGAGCGCAATGATCCTGCCCAAGTTTTATTGGGGGTGACAGGCTCTGGTAAAACATTTACCATGGCGAATGTTATTCAACAAACGCAAAAGCCAACTCTTGTATTAAGTCATAATAAAACGCTTGCAGCACAACTATACGGGGAGTTCAAGCAATTTTTTCCGAATAACTTAGTTGAATATTTTATCTCATATTACGATTACTACCAGCCCGAAGCATTTATGCCTTCGTCCAATCTGTATATAGAGAAAGATTTATCCATAAATCAAGAAATTGAAAAATTACGACTCGCAACAACATCTTCGCTCATGTCTGGCAGAAGAGATATTATCGTTGTTGCATCCGTTTCCTGCATTTATGGTATGGGAAACCCGGAGGAGTTTCGTAACAGTATCGTAGTACTGCATAAAGGACAACAAATCAACCGAAATAAGCTGTTGTATTCTTTTGTTTCGATTTTATACAACCGAACTACACATGATTTTACTCGTGGTACGTTCCGTGTAACCGGAGATACCATTGATGTATTTCCTGCCTATGCAGACGTTGCCTATCGTATTCAAATGTGGGGAGATGAAATAGAAACGATTCAATTGATAGAGCCTGATACCGGCAAGCGCATCAGCGACCAAAAAAGTGTTACCTTATTTCCCGCCAATTTATTTATAACTGGTAAAGATACGTTAAACAGCGCCATTCATCACATTCAAGACGATATGATGAAACAAGTTCATATGTTTGAAATGGAAAAGCGTCATGGAGAAGCAAAAAGAATTCAAGAACGTACAGAATTTGATATTGAAATGATGCGCGAATTGGGCTACTGTTCTGGCATCGAAAATTATTCTCGATACTTTGATGGCAGAATAGCCGGACAACGCCCATTCTGTTTGCTCGATTATTTTCCAGAAGATTTCTTATTGGTTGTAGACGAAAGTCACGTAACGATACCTCAAATTCGCGCCATGTTTGGAGGGGATAGGGCACGCAAAACAAATTTAGTTGAGTATGGATTTAGATTGCCTTCCGCAATGGACAATAGGCCCTTAACATTTGACGAATTTGAAACAATTAACAAACAAGTAATTTACGTAAGCGCAACGCCTGCAGACTATGAATTACAACGTTCAGAGGGTGCCATTGTAGAGCAGATAATCCGACCAACGGGATTACTTGATCCTGAAATTTTTGTAAAATCAAGCGTCAATCAAATCGATGATTTGTTAGAAGAAATACAAGAACGCATTGAAATGGGCGATCGTATTTTAGTAACGACTTTGACCAAACGAATGGCTGAAGAACTTACAAAATATTTTGAAGGTGTAGGAATTAAAACACGATACATTCACTCTGAAGTAAAAACATTAGATCGCGTAGAAATTTTACGTGAATTACGTTTGGGTGTATTCGATGTGTTGGTTGGTGTCAACTTATTGAGAGAAGGTTTGGATTTACCAGAGGTTTCCTTGGTTGCTATTATGGATGCAGACAAAGAAGGTTTTCTCCGTAACGTGCGTTCGTTGGTGCAAACAATCGGTCGTGCTGCTCGAAATAGTAACGGCAAAGTAATTATGTATGCCGATAAAATTACAGATTCCATGCAGAAGGCAATGGATGAAACGAGTAGAAGAAGAGCAACTCAAATTGCCTATAATGAATTGCATGGCATTACGCCAATGACAGTAAATAAATCTACAGAAGAAATAATGGGCCAAACAAAAGTGGCCGATTCTAATAAATTTTCAAAACAATATATTGAACCAGATAGCGAGCCATCTCTTGCTGCGGATCCTGTTGTAGCATTGTTGAACAAAACAGAACTGAATAAAATGTTGGAGCGCACTAAAAAATCTATGGAGAAAGCAGCTAAAGATTTAGACTTTGTTGAAGCTGCGCGCTTTAGAGATGAGATGTTTGCGTTTCAAAAAATAATCGATTCGAAATCATAATGTGTCGTCACTGTAACAATTTGTGCTGTCGTCGGGCCTCTTTTTCGAGTAGTACGACGACTTATTTGTTAGAACATAATAAAATTTAGGAATAAATAAACATATCGGTCTGTGAAATGCAGATCAAAAAATATACCTGTTAATGAACTTTACTGCATTAGATTTTGAGACTGCAAATACGCACCGAACAAGCATTTGTGCGGTAGGTATGGCTATAGTTGAAAATGGAAAAATTGTTAAAACAGTTTCAAAATTAATTAAACCCATTCCAGATTTTTATAGTTATTGGAACATGCAGGTACATGGCATCAGTCCAGAAATGACCAAAGATGCGCCATACTTTATAGATGTTTGGAATGAGTTAAAAGAATATGTAGACAGCACCACACTTGTTGCACACAACGCAGCCTTTGATGTAGGTGTATTACGAAGTGTTTTGTCTGCACACGAAGTTTCGTACCCAAAAACAGATTATTTTTGTTCGTGTTCAGTAAGCAGAAAAGTGTTTAAGGAAATTGAAAATCACAAACTATCAACTGTGTGTAGGCACATGAATGTACCACTCAATCACCACGAAGCAGAGAGCGATGCCATAGGTGCTGCACACATTATTATCAAAGCAGGGGAAAGATTGGGCGTAAATTCTATTGAAGAATTGATGCTTGCACTTAAAATGAAGTTGAAGGTCTTTTGAGATATAATGCAACACTCACCTTTAGTTTATAAAAAGAGCTCTTGAGATACGATCTCAAGAGCTCTTTTTATAAATGGATAATCTTTATTAATTATTTCTTTATCGTTCCAAAAACATAATCCCAAAGCTGAGAAGATACTCCGAATATTTGTGTGTTGTCTTTGTAATGATGAATGGAGTGGTTTAGCCACAATCCTTTAAAAATATTATTAGGTGGCGCATAGGCATGCACAATGAAATGTACAAACAGATAACCGCAATATCCCGTTATAAAACCTGGTAAAAAGCCAAATACTTTTGTGTCAATCAAGAAATAAAAGACAAAGAATAAGATGGTTGCAAGTAGTAAGCTCATGATAGGAGGCATTGCCAAGCGGTCTTTATCTTTAGGATATTCATGGTGTAAGCCATGCAAAGCATACTGAACTTTACGTTTAAGTTCAGTAGTTGGCCGCATGTGAAATAAATAACGATGCGCTATGTATTCTATCAAGGTAAATGAAAAGAAGCCTAAAATAAATAGGCCAATAACATATAAAGGGGTAAGTTGGGTATAATCCGTATAAACAAAAGCAATGTATAGTAAAACAGCTGCAATTGTCATTAGAATTGTAATGGGTACTGAAATGTGAGTCCTCGTTAATCTTTCTAGAATAGGGTTGTCAAATACCTTCTTCGTACCACTATTTTTTGGCTTGATTTTTTCGGCTTGTTGGTCCATATTAGTTTATTTTATACAAATTTAGCCTAGTATTAAAGGTCAAACAACAATAACATGCTTTATTTCGCAAAAGCGTGATTCTTATCAAGAATTTGTTGGTAGTAAGCCAAATACTTTGGCACGATATGATTTGAATCAAACTCTTTCGCTCTGTTTAAGGCATTTTTGCGAAATGTTTGCAGATTGGCTTTATCTAATACAAAAATAGCATTTTTTGCCATATCTTCCACATCTCCGACATTACTTAAGAAGCCTGTTTTTCCTTGAATGTTTAATTCTGGCAAGCCGCCTACATTGGATGAAATTACTGGCACTTCACAAGCCATAGCTTCTAAAGCTGCCAATCCAAAACTTTCCTTTTCTGAAGGCATAATAAATAAGTCCGCTACGGACAAGACTTCTTCTACAGCATCCAGTTTGCCCAGAAAGCGTACGTCTTGACAAATATCCAATTCTCTACACATGTTTTCCATGATGCCCCTTTCCGGACCATCACCTACTAAAAGCAATTTAGATGGAACGGTTTTGCGCACAATATTAAAAACCGAAATTACATCTTCAATTCGCTTCACTTTTCTGAAATTCGAAGTATGTACAATGAGTTTCTCATCATTGGGACAAATAGCCTTTTTGAAATGGTCTTTTTTCTGTTTTCTAAATCTTGAAACATCAATAAAGTTTGGAATGGCTGCGATATCTCTATTAATGTCGAAATACTCGAGTGTCTCTCTTTTTAAGTCTTCAGAAACAGCCGTAACACCATCAGATTGGTTGATACAAAATGCAACAACCGGCGCAAAAGCTGGATCTCTACCTACGAGGGTAATATCGGTACCGTGAAGCGTGGTGATAATGGGAATATAAATGCCTTGGGTTTTTAAGATTTCACGTGCCATATACGCGGCAGAAGCATGGGGTATAGCATAATGTACATGCAATAAGTCAAGCTTTTCATGCTTCACAACATCTACAATCTTACTTGCGAGGATAACTTCATAAGGCGCAAATTCAAATAATGGGTAGGACTTTACTGTGACCTCATGGTATGAAATATTTTCATGGAAAAAATCCAATCTATGAGGCTGTGAATATGTAATGAAATGTATCTGATTTCCTAAATCTGCCATTGCATTACCAAGCTCTGTGGCAACTACACCGCTACCACCAAAGGTTGGGTAACAAACAATTCCTATTTTCATGAATATGATATCGTATTTATATTGAAACTATATTCAGCTGAATATAATCCCTATTAATAATTTACAAATTAAAATGTATTTCAGCAAACACTCTATTTTATTAAATAATTCCCAAATTGATATTATTTAATAACAGCTTCTTTTTTAGAGGGTTTAGTTAAATAACGATAATTTTAATTTAAAACAGGATAGTAGCGCTTATTGTTCTCTATAATTTAAAATGGATTTGTAAATAACGGTTTGAATTTGCGTTCGAATACCATCTTTTATTAAGCGCGTATTATTTGCATCGGGATAAACCCTGTTTGATAAAAATATATACACCAACTCTTGCTCTGGATCAACCCATGCTGCAGTGCCTGTAAATCCAGTATGGCCATACGTTGCTGAAGAAACAAGATAGGAGCATGGTCCGCCGCTGGAAGCTTGAGGTTTATCCCAACCAAGGCCTCGTCTGTTTCTAGAAGATTGCGTTCTGCTAAATAGTTGTATGGTCTCTGGCAATAAGAAGCGATAGTCGCCATAATATCCCATCTGCGCATTCATCTGAAATATAGTGGCAAGATCGGTAGCATTCGCAAAAATGCCTGCATGGCCCCCAACGCCTCCTAATAAGGCGGCCCCCGGATCATGCACCGTGCCTTGAACTAAGCTTTTTCGGAAATATTTGTCTTGCTCTGTGGGTGTTATAGTATTGATATCTACGTTTTGTTGTAAGGGATTGTAGTAAAGATGTTGCAAACACATTGGATCGTAGAAGTTTTGCTTTAAAAAATCTTCGATCGGTTGATCCAAAATACTTTCTGCCAATCGTTTCATAATATAAAAGCCCAAATCACTGTATACATAACCGTAAGGAAGGATTTTTTTACGAAGCTTTGGATGTGCCATAAGTGCAGATTGTGCCGTCCACTTCCATAAGGAATCTTCCATACTTGCAATGCTGTATAAGCCCTGAGAAACCATATTGGGAAAACTATCGCTTTGCACTGTTCGGTAAAATTTTGTGCTAAAACCCGAGGTGTCCATTGTATTACGCCAATGAGGTAAGTAAGGCTGCAGCCCAGCTTGGTGCGTTAAAATATCACTAATAACTAAGTCTTCTTTATTCGTGCCTAACAGGTCGGGTAGATAAACAGAGATTTTATAATTTAATTTAATCAAACCACGTTCCTCTAAAAACATAATGGCTTGCAAAGTACCTGCCACTTTACTTATAGATGCGATGTCATATAGTGATGTAGGCAAAACCGGACTTTTTTTATCATAGGTAAAATATCCAAACGATTTATTATAAATAATAGATCCGCTTTTAGCAACCAATACTTGACAGCCAGGCATAGCACCTTCGCGAATGGCTATTTGCACAATGGTATCTATTTTTGAAAGTGTTTTGCTATCCATACGCAGGTTTTCAGGCAAGTCTGTACGGAATCGTAGACTTGTCCCAGCCAATGAAATACCGGCATTTATTTTTATATCGTCACTAACTGTTATTGGAAGTTTTCCTTTTGAAGGAATGGTGCCAAATAACAACTCGGCAGCTAATTGTTGTGTATAGGTATTGTCTTCATTGGCGCAAACCAATGTGTTCGAATTTGTAAAATACTTTAGAGAATAAGGTATTCCAAAAACAGTTACAATAACCCTTGGATGCTCCAGTTGTAGTTTTTCAATAAATGCTTTAGTAGAATTAGTGATGCCGTATGTTTTGGTATTATAGGAGTTTACTTGATGTAAGCCAATTACAACGGTCTCAAACTTTTTGAGTTGTTGAATCAAGTCGCTCGCTGCTGTATCTGAAAGATTTTTATCAATATTAAAATGCGTAAAAGGGGCGTAGCTTGTTAATGCTGTTTGAAAAACATTTGAATTGCCTGAATAGGATATGCTTACTGATGCAAAAGATGTGGTGTCGGGATAGCGAATGGGTAATAACGACTGTTGATTTTTTACTACAATAAGCGACTCTTTGTATAGTTTTTGAAGCAATGATTTTGCCTTCGAATTATTTAAGTCTTGGTATAAATTTTCCGTGTTTATCTTTTTTACAGAATTCAATCCGGCCCAGTATTTAGCCATCAATATTTTTTTAATTCTAGCTTGAATTTCTTCTTTAGAAATATCTTTATCATTAATGGCTTTTGTAATTTTTTTGATTGCTAGAGGTACATTCTCAGCGAACAATAAAATATCATTCCCTGCTAACAATGCGCGTACATCTACTTCCCCCGGCTTATAAAGATTTGTGACACCTTTCATATTTAACGCATCTGTAAATATTAAACCTCTAAATCCTAAATTAGTGCGAAGCAAATCTGTAACGATTGGTTTGGATAGAGTTGCAGGGATTTTAGAATTATCAAGTGCGGGAACGTTTATGTGTGCAACAATAATACTACCAACACCCGAATCGATTAATTGTCTGAACGGATATAGCTCTGTTTCATTTAACGCTTTTTCGTTTTTATTTATAATGGGCAGTGTTAAATGGGAGTCTGTATCTGTATCTCCATGCCCTGGAAAATGTTTCGCATTTGCCATTACTTTAACAGATTGCATGCCTTTCATATAGGCGATTGCTTTTGCCGTTACATTGTATTTGTCTTCTCCAAAGGAACGCACTCCAATAATTGGGTTGTTCGCATTGCTATTAATATCAACAACGGGAGCAAAGTTAATGTGTACACCCAATCGGTTGCATTGCTTCCCAATTTCAACACCCATTTTGTAAATAATGCTATTGTCTTGTATGGCACCAAGTGTCATTTGTTTCGGGAAATTCATGGTGCTATCTAAGCGCATCCCTAAACCCCATTCTGCATCCATCGCAACAAATAAGGGTACTTTTGAAAGTTCTTGATATCGATTGGTGAGTTGTGCTTGTCTAACAGGACCTCCTTGGAAAAAAATCACGCCTCCTATTCCATTATTTTTTATAAGTTGTTCGATTTCACGTGTATGGGCATCATTTTTATTAGAATAGGCAGCTACCATAAATAGTTGGCCAAGAGCTTCTTCATCACTCAACGAAGCGAAGACACTGTCTGCCCATGCTTCAGCACCCAATACCTTAAATGGCTCAGGTTTAGACCAGGTACTTGCTCCTGCAAAGAAAAAGAGCAATAAAATGGAAAAACTGATGGGTAAAATATATTTTTTTATCATGAATGAATCGAATCGCTATTTTTACACGCGGCAATTTTGATTGCCTAATTGATACTTAAGCATCTAGAGCTACAATTTACATGATTCCCTTTAATGTTACCAATTTGGTGGATAACCTGTGGGTAGTCTAATGTATTTGTGCCGTAATTTAGAGGAAACATAAATCCCACAAGACCGTATCAAATACTAAATACTGCAATAAATAAGGCCCGCTTCAACATGCAAATTACGGTCTTCAGAAATTATTGTCAGTAGCTTGAAATTCCCACCTATGTCAGATATAATACGTTTATTACCAGATAATATTGCCAATCAAATTGCTGCCGGAGAAGTTGTACAAAGACCCGCTTCTGTGGTAAAAGAGTTATTAGAAAATTCTGTAGATGCAGGCAGTACAAGCGTGCAACTTATCGTTAAAGATGCTGGGAAACAATTGGTTCAGGTAATTGATAACGGTAAGGGCATGACAGATAGCGATGCACGCTTGTGCTTTGAGCGTCATGCTACATCCAAAATTCGCAGTGCGGAAGATTTATTTGCCATTAAAACATTCGGGTTTAGAGGAGAAGCAATGGCCTCTATCGCTGCGGTTGCCCAAGTAGAGCTAAAAACGAAACAGGCTGAAAATGAACTTGGAACGTTAATACGTATTGAAGGTTCTTCCATAATTGTACACGAACAAACCGCACATCCTGTTGGTACATCTATCTCTGTTAAAAACTTATTTTACAACATTCCTGCACGCCGTAATTTTTTAAAATCCAATTCGGTGGAAATGCGCCACATTATGGATGAATTTGTCCGTGTTGCGCTTGCTTACCCGCATGTAGCCTTTTCATTTTATCACAATGATTTGGAATTATTTAATTTGCCGGAAGAAATATTAAGCAAACGTGCTGTATCTTTATTAGGCGGAAGTTATCGCGAACAACTTATTCCGTGTAAAGAAGAAACGGATTTTGTATCTATTTCAGGATATATTGGGAAACCTGAAAGTGCCCGAAAAACGAGAGGCGACCAATTCTTTTTTGTAAACAATCGATTTATAAAAAGCCATTATTTAAATCATGCAGTTATGCATGCGTTTGAAGAATTGATACCGGGAGATTCTTTTCCATTTTATATTTTATATATTGAAATAGATCCATCAAATATTGATGTCAATGTGCACCCAACAAAGACAGAAATTAAATTCGACGATGAAAAAACAGTATATGCCATTATTAAGGCATGTGTCAAAAGATCTCTTGGTACGCATAATATTATGCCTTCTTTAGACTTTGATTTTAACGTCAATGTATCCGGTTTTACTGGGCTTAGTGCCAATAACGATTCCAATACAAACGAGTATAAAGAATTCACAACAAAACCTTTTGCTTCGCAAAGTAGTACTGAAAGGTCAAATCAATCAAATTGGGAACGAATGTATAGTGGGATGGAAAATAACAGAGAAGAAGTTTATCAAGAGTCTATTAAAATGCTTAGTGCAATTAATGGCAAAGAAGATGTTGCACGTTTAGATAAAGAATTGTTGCACACTGAAAATACGTCTACATTTCAATTACATCAAAAATATATTGTAACCCAAATCAAGTCGGGAATGATGCTTGTAGACCAACAAGCAGCTCACGAACGCATATTGTTTGAAAAATACATTGGTATGCTTCAAAATAAATTTGGGAGTTCGCAACAGTTTCTATTTCCACAAACACTTGAATTGAGCGCATCCGATTTCGCCTTGGTCCTTGAAATGGAAGACGATATCCGGAAATTAGGCTTTGTATTTAATGTATTTAGCAATACAACCATTGTTGTTAATGGAGTTCCTTCAGATGTTAAAGGCGGAAACGAAAAAGATTTATTTGAAGGTTTGATTGAGCAATTCAAACAAAATAGAACGGATCTTAAAATAGATAGACAAGAGAATTTAGCACGTGCATTGGCAAAACGATCAGCAATTCGTGCAGGCAATAAACTTACATTGGTTGAAATGAATTCAATTATCGATCAGTTATTTGCTTGTAAAACACCAAATTTTGCTCCAGATGGCAATTTGACGGTTGTTATGCTTGACATGGACAAAATAGGCAGATTGTTTATGTAATTTATTAACTTGCAAATATGAATCGTTTAACTCCATTTGTACAAAGGATATTAATCCTAAATGTAGGCCTATTTATTTTGTCAGCTATCTTCATTCAGTCATTTGACTTAAATGATCGTTTGGCTTTGCATAGTATTTATTCTGATAAATTTCAGCCTTATCAATTTGTAACATATATGTTTGTGCATGCAGGCTTCATGCATATTTTTGGTAACATGTTGGGTTTGTATTTCTTTGGACCCATGTTGGAATATTATTTAGGATTTAAAAAATTCTTGATTTTATATTTTGTTTGCGGAATTGGTGCAGGCTTTTTTTATTGGGGTTTGAATGCATATGAAGTTAAAGAAGTGCGTCAAGATGCAATAGAATATGCACAAAATCCAGATCCAGATTCATATACTATTTTTATAAACAAACATTATAAAATGGGTTATGAAAATGCAGAAGTTGTAAAATCAATGGATGCATACATAGCAAATCCAACAAACAACGAACTTGCAGCTAAAACTGTTGAGATTGTTCAATACATTACTGCAGCTCAATCTAATTTTTCATTAGTAGGAGCTTCTGGAGCTGTCTTCGGAATTCTAATGGCATTTGCATTGCTTTTTCCCAATACAGAATTAATGTTGCTTTTCCCTCCGATACCGATAAAAGCAAAATATCTAGTCGGAGCATATGCACTTTTTGAAATATATTCTTTATATAGCAATAGACCCGATGATAATGTAGCCCATTTTGCGCACATTACGGGAATGGTCTTTGCGTTTATACTAATTCGGTATTGGACGGCAAATAGAAATTCATTTTATTAATATTCATGAGTTTATTAAAAGATATAAAAGCACAATTTTATTTGCAGGATAATGCATTGATTAAAATTATCCTTATAAATGTGCTGGTGTATATTTTTGATTGCATCGTTTGGGTGGTATCAAAAATTTCAGTGCACGATATCTGGTTTCATTCGCTTCAATCACTCCAAGGCGCATCTTCTAATTTGATGGAAGTAGCCTATAAGCCTTGGACAATATTAACGTATGCTTTCTCTCACGATACGCCATCACCACTTCATATATTTTTTAATATGTTGGGTTTGTATTGGTTTGGCGGATTGATTTCCGAATATATAGGCGGCAGACGTTTGGTTTCTCTATATGTAATCGGAGCCTTATTTGGTGTTGCGCTGTATTTAGTTTGTTATAATTTCATTCCTTTTTATGCGAGCAAACCACCTAGCTTATTAATTGGAGCGAGTGGTAGTGTGTTAGCCGCTGTTGTTGGCGCTGCAACGCTTATTCCTACGTATCGATTTCATTTGATTTTTATTGGCCCCGTAAAAATTGTTTATATCGCAGCTTTTTATGTGTTCCTCTCATTTATAGGCTCCGTACAAGGCAATGCAGGCGGTAATTTAGCACACTTAGGCGGCGCATTAGCAGGGTTTTTATTCATTACATCATTAAAGCGCGGCATCGATTTGGGTAAACCCATCAATGCGATTGTAGATTTCATTGGCTCATTATTTTCAAAAGATAAAAAAGTTCGATTGAGTTTTTCAAATAATAAAAAGTCTGGACTGGATGCAGGTTATGTACCAGACGAAAAAGAAATTAATATCCTTTTAGACAAAATTTCTCGGTCTGGATATGAAAGTTTGACCAAAGAGGAAAAACAAAAACTTTTTAAAGCAAGCCAATAATATGAGTGAGTCGTCATCCATTCTTGAAGTACGTAACGAATCTGGTATTTTAATTCTTACGTTAAATAGACCAGAAAAATTAAACGCATTGAACAGAGCGGTTTTACATGCCATCGACGCTCAAATTGAATTGGCATATACGGATGCATCCATAAGAGCCATCATCATAACGGGGTCTGGGACTAAAGCATTTGCAGCCGGTGCAGATATTAGTGAATTTTCTGCACTTCAACCACATGAAGCACAGCTGTTATCTCAAGAAGGACAATTGATTTTTCAAAAAATAGATAAATTAACAAAGCCTGTGATTGCAGCTGTAAATGGGTTTGCATTAGGTGGAGGGTTTGAGCTAACACTTGCTTGCCATATTCGCATCGCTTCAGACAATGCAAAATTTGGTTTGCCAGAAGCTACCTTAGGCTTGTTGCCTGGTTATGGCGGTACGCAACGGTTGCCAATGGTAATAGGCAAAGGTAGAGCAATCGAAATGATGCTGACTGCCGATCAGGCAGATGCCGCCAAAGCCCTTGCTTGGGGAATCGT
Source organism: uncultured Cytophaga sp. (assembly GCF_937863595.1). Lineage (GTDB taxonomy): Bacteria > Bacteroidota > Bacteroidia > Cytophagales > Cytophagaceae > Cytophaga. Next base: position 5,203 of record NZ_CALMGQ010000057.1, on the reverse strand, counting down.
TAATGCGGTGACTACCCAAGAAGAATTGATCCCAACCTGTATTTCCTTATTGAATAAAATGCTTTCAAAAGCACCAACATCCATTCAAGAAGTATTGCGTTGTGCGCATCTTGCAATAGAAACAGGAGGAACTTCTTTTAATGAGGAAGCAAAATCTTTTGGACGCTGTGCCGGAACACAAGATTTCAAAGAAGGTGTAGAAGCTTTCTTGGGTAAAAGAAAAGCTACTTTTACAGGAAAATAATTCATGTCTTTACTGAAAAAATTAGCTGGACAAACAGCCTTGTATGGATTAAGTAGCATGATAGGGCGTGCTATTAATTTTTTGTTGGTGCCGGTTTATACGAGTCTATTATTTCCTGCTGAATATGGAATCGTTACTGAGTTGTATGCATATGCAGCATTTTTTAATATTATATATTTATTTGGAATGGAAACAACGTATTTCCGTTTTGCAAATAAAAAAGATGCGAACGAACCGCATATATTCAATCATGTAAACACACAAATATTAATAGGCGGTTTACTTATTTCGCTGATCATTTTATTTTTTACGCCACAAATTGCATCGTATTTAAGCGATGGTAATTCTAATAAAACAGCCACCGATTTCAGATCCTATATTTATTACGTCATAGCAATATTGTTTACAGATGCGGCATTGTCGATTGCTTTTGCTCGCCTTCGATTACAAAATAAAGCATTTTGGTTTGCTTCTGTAAAGCTTATGAATATTGGTTTAACGGTATTGTTAAACGTATTATTGCTTTGGGGAATTCCTCTTATGTTGGTTTCTGATGCAGTATCGATATCTACAAAAGAATTTATTTTATCTTGGTATGACCCTGCCGATTTGGTTTCGTATATCTTCATTTCCAATCTCATTGCAAATGTATTGCAGTTTCCTTTTCTGTTTAAAATATTTAAAGGATTTAAAATTACATGGGATTTTAAAATTGTACAACCTATGTTGGTGTATGCATTCCCATTAATGGTTATGGGGCTTGCAGGCATGGTGAATGAAATGCTAGATCGGTTGATTTTAAGAGAGTTGTTGCCAGATGATTTTTATCCAGGCAGTAGTAAATTACATGCACTAGGCATCTACGGAGCATGCTATAAGCTTTCCATGTTTATGACCTTAGCTATACAAGCTTTTCGGTATGCAGCTGAACCATTCTTTTTCAGCAGAGCGTCTGATAAAAATTCGACACAGTTATTCGCAGACATCATGAAATGGTTTGTACTGGTGTGTTTGCTTATATTTTTAGGAGTTTCATTGAACATGTCTATTTTCAAACATTTTCTAGGGAATGAGGATTATTGGGAAGGCTTGGCGATTGTGCCAATATTATTATTCGCCAATTTATTTTTGGGGATTTATTATAATTTATCTATTTGGTTTAAACTTACGGATAAAACATATTGGGGTATTTACATCAGCTTATTTGGCGCAGCACTTACCATCATTGGAAATGTTCTTTTAATACCTATTTTAGGCTATTTAGGTGCAGCTTGGGTAACCTTGTTTTGTTATGCAAGTATAGCAACGTGCAGCTATTTATTGGGCCATAAATATTACCCAATTCCTTATCCTGTTGTAAAGATTATCGTTTGGATGGGTTCTGCAGCATTACTTGTCTATTTTTCAAGCTTTGTAGAATTTGCGAATAATTACTTTAACCTACTGGTTTATAATGGCATGATTGCTATTTGGCTCGGCTGTATTCTTCTGTTAGAAAAAAGCGCCAATCGTTTAAAAGCCTAATTTTATTTTGTAAATTTACAATAGTACATTCTTTTAACAATCAAATGAATACCACTGTTAAGATTGTAAATCAATCAAATAACCCCTTACCGGCATATCAAACGGAACAAGCAGCAGGTATGGATTTGTGTGCCTATTTAAATGCAGACGTTGTTTTACAACCCTTACAGCGCCAATTAATCCCTACAGGCTTGTTTATTGAATTGTCTCAACATACAGAAGCTCAAATTCGTCCACGCAGTGGATTGGCATTCAAGCATGGAATAACTGTGTTGAATAGTCCGGGTACAATTGATGCAGATTATAGAGGCGAAGTCAAAGTTTTGTTGGTAAATCTATCCAACGAAGCATTTACAATTAAATCAGGGGAACGTATCGCTCAAATGGTTGTTGCAAAGGTAGCGCAAGCAAACCTAGTAGAAGTACAAGAACTTACAGACTCTGTAAGAGCGGCTTCGGGTTTTGGTAGTACAGGAAAGTAAGATATCTGAAAACAAAAAAATTTCAATGGCGTATCTGTTGAAAGTTCAAAACGAAAAATTCTAATCAATACAAACCAATACAGCATGAAAATTATTATTCCAATGGCGGGCATGGGCAAAAGAATGCGACCGCATACATTAACAGTTCCCAAACCACTTGTACCGATTGCAGGCAAAGCTATTGTCCACAGATTAGTGGAAGATATTGCAAAAGTTTGTGGCGAAAAAATTGAAGAGGTTGCGTTTATCATCGGTAATTTCGGCAAAGAAACAGAACAACGTTTGATAAAAATTGCAGAATCAGTTGGCGCAAAAGGTACAATCTATTATCAAACTGAAGCATTAGGAACTGCGCATGCAATTTATTGTGCGAAAGAATCGTTAGGTGGTAAAGTAGTAGTAGCTTTTGCAGATACCTTATTCAAAGCAGACTTTACTTTAGATACTTCTAAAGAAGGCATTATTTGGGTTCAGAAAGTAGAAGACCCTAAACCATTTGGGGTTGTTAAATTGAACGACAAAAATGAAATTACAGATTTCGTTGAAAAGCCAGAGCACTTTGTATCTGACTTAGCAATCATCGGCATTTATTATTTCCAAGATGGCGAAAATTTAAAGAAAGAATTGCAATATGTAATTGACAATGACATTAAGGATAAAGGTGAATACCAATTGACTTCTGCATTGGAAAACATGAAAAATAAAGGAATTAAATTTATTCCTGGCAAAGTAACAGATTGGTTGGATTGTGGTAACAAAGATTCTACCGTGGATACCAACTCTAGATATTTAGATTATATCAAAGACCAAAAAATAGTTGCGGCATCTGTAAAATCAGTTAATTCAATCATTATTCAGCCTTCGTATGTGGGTGAAAATGTGGAATTAGTTAATTCTATTGTTGGGCCGTATGCTTCTATTGGTAATGGAACGAAAATTACGAACACAGTTATTAGTCGTTCGATTGTTCAAGAAAATGCAGTTATTTCAAACGCGAACATTACGAACTCTATGTTTGGAAACTCAGCGCAGTATAAAGGCAAAGCTCTTGATTTAAGCGTTGGCGATTTTAATGTTATTGCATAACCAATGAGTGTAAAAAAACACCTAGTAAAAATTATTCTTATTGCGATTCTAATGCCGGTGCTCTATGCACCGGCATTGGCGCAAAAGAGCACCAAGAAGAATAGCCCCAAATCTTCTAAATCAAATTTTACCCCCAAAGTTCTGTCGGAACAAGACCGCGTTTACTTCGATGCATATTTTATTGAAGCAATGCGTTATTATTTAATCGGCCAACAAAATGTTGCCTTGTCTTTTTTTGACAAAGCATATTCAATTGATCAAACCAATGGCGGACTTAACTACCAGCTTTCAAAACTAAATTATACCTTATCAAACAATGTGCGTGCATTAGTAACAGCTCAAGCTGCTATTAAATCGGATCCTAACAATGTTGAATATCAGATTCAATTAGCGCGTGTATACGAAGCCCAAACAAACTTTGACAAGGCCAATCAAACCTATCAAAAGATTGTTACAGACTTTCCAGGCAATGAAGAATATTTGTATCAAATTGGCTCCAATCAAATTCAGTTAAAACAATTTGACGATGCGGTAAAAACGTACGACAAAATAGAATCTGTTTTTGGGCAAAGTTTTGAATTGACCAGACAAAAACAACAACTATACGTTAAGCAAGGCAAAACCGATTTAGCCATTAAGGAAGGGCAGAAGTTGATTGATTCCGACCCAACAAATCTTCAATACCAAGTTGATCAGGCTGAATTTTATTACTTTGCAAACAACATTCAACAAGCAAAAAAAATACTATTTTCGGTATTGAAAATAGATTCAAATCAAGTGCAAGCCCACACCTTATTGGTAGATGTATACAAATCTTCCAATGAAATGGATAAAGTATTTGATGAATATGTATTTTTATTAGGAAGGCAAAATGTCTCTATACCTACAAAACAAAAAATTATTCAAGACGCTTTAAAATCCGCTACTACAGATCAAACAAAAGTTAAATTATTAACATTAACATCCGTTTTTGTACAAGCAAATCCTACAAATAATATTGCACAAACCTGCCAAGGGGATGCGTTGTTTGTAAATGGGAAAAAGGAAGAAGCGCGCACGCATTATATTTCTGCTTCAGAATTAGATGGCAATAATTACAATCTATGGCTTCAGATATTAACCCTAGATTTAGAGTTTAAGGATTATGCAACATTGATTTTACACGGCAATCAAGCGATAGATTATTTTCCCAATCAAGCAGCATTGTGGTATTATAGAGCCTTAGGATATTATAATTTAAAGCAATATCCCAAAGCTATTGAATCTTTAGACGAAGCGAAGAATTTGTCGTCTGCAGATATGCCTTTTAAAGTGCAATGCTTGATTTTACTAGGTGATGCATATAATGAAACGAAAGAATATGCGAAGTCGGACGCATCCTTTGATGAGGTATTGAAGTATGACAAGAATAATGACTACGTCTTAAACAATTATAGTTATTATCTTTCTCTACGTAAAGATAAATTAGAGTTAGCCAAAACATTAGCTGAACGGGTTGTAAATAGGAACCCTACAGAACCTAATTATATAGATACGTATGCATGGGTATTGTATCAGATGAAGGATTATGATGCGTGCAAAAAACAATTGGAAATTGCATTGTTAAATACGCAGAATGGCACCATAATAGAGCACTATGGAGATGTACTATATCAATTAGGTGACAAAGTAAATGCATTGTTGTATTGGAAAAAAGCAAAAGTGGCAGGAGATACATCAACATTTATTGATAAAAAAATTGCTGAAGGTAAATTGTATGAATAAAATTATATTGCTTATAGTAGCAATTTCTTTCTTACATGTTTCTTGTAAAAAAATGCCTGCATTAAGTCATGATGCAATTATAGAAGATACACTAACAAGTGAA
>NZ_CALMGQ010000056.1 GCF_937863595.1 uncultured Cytophaga sp. | reverse complement strand
AGCTGTGCTCATCCGAATGGCTTTTATCTCAGTACCTTTTAATCCAATTCCGGCTTCATACGTCTCCAAACATGTGTATTCAAAAGATGCTTTTTTATTTCGTATGTTAACGTTTTTAAGTATTTCTTTACCCATCTCTATACTGTGCCTCCTATTTTCATCCTCGGTTCTGGAGACAAATCCCAAGTAGCAAAATCTTTTTCTAAATATTGATAATAGCCTGCAACAGCAATCATTGCAGCGTTGTCTGTGCAATACTCAAAAGCAGGAATAAATATATCCCAGCCATCTTCATCGCGTTTCCGCACCATTGCTGCGCGTAAACCAGAATTTGCTGATACGCCACCAGCAATTGCCACACGCTTGATGCCCGTTTCTCGAACCAATCGATTCAATTTACGCATCAAAACCTCAACTAAGGCATGCTGCACACTAGCACAAATATCGTTTAAATTTTTCTGAATAAATTCAGAATCTATCGCTGTATTCTTTTTCAAGAAATACATGAAGGCTGTCTTTATTCCACTAAAGGAATAATTGTAGCCTGGCATTTCTACCGTTGGAAACGGAAACATCAAACCATTACCTTGTTTGGCATAGGTATCGATTAATGGTCCACCTGGGTAAGGCAAGCCCATCAACTTCGCTGTTTTATCAAAAGCTTCCCCTACGGCATCGTCTTGGGTTTCGCCAACAACTTCCATTTCTAGGTAGTTTTTAACCAAAACTAATTGTGTATGTCCACCGCTTACGGTTAAACAAATAAATGGAAATTGAGGTTTTGGTTCATCAATGAAGTGCGCTAGAATATGGGCTTTCATGTGATTTACCTTTATTACCGGAATGTTTAAAGCAGAGGCAAATGCCTTACTAAAAGAAACTCCAATTAATAATGCGCCTAATAATCCAGGTCCTGAGGTACAGGCTACTGCATTCAGGTCTGATTTTTGTATATTTGCTTGTAGGAGTGCTTCAGACACAACTGGGATTATATGTTGTTGATGTGCCCTTGAAGCTAATTCTGGCACAATTCCACCATATTTCTCGTGAATTGTCTGCGAAGCGACTATATTACATAGTATATTCCCATCCTGTATCACAGCAGCGGCTGTTTCATCACAGGAAGATTCGATTGCTAATAGTGTAACTGACATAGATTGAATACTCAAGTAAAGAATTTTAGCAGAATTTTCATAAGGAGCGTTTTAAAAACGGTCTCTTATACTGTGCTTTTTTTACTCATTTTACTAACAATCATTGTAATAGGCTTCAAAACTATTTATGTACAAAAAAAGGTAGCCGAGCTTGCAAGCAAACAATTATCAGGATATTTACATTATACAGTCGAAATTGAACGATTAGAAATTGATTGGTTTGATCACATAACTGTCTACGGGGTTTCTTTATTTGATTATCAAAAAACACGTATGATTCACTTGGGCGAAGTTCAAGTAGATTATGAAATTTTCACCTTTGAAAAATCCCTATCCTACCGAATTCAAGAAGCTGTTTTGAAAGATGGTGAAGTACATTTAATCAATTATAAAAATTCTGAATTTTTAAACATCAACGAATTCATAAACAGTTTAAGCAATTTAATTGGACCAAGTACCGACACAACAAGTGCCACAAAGCCCTTTACAATAAAAGATGTAAAACTTGTAAACATGCGTTTTGCATACGACGATTACAATGAAGGTACCATTACTGGCTTTGATCACAACCACTTTTCTTTTGATAGCATCAATGGATTAACGGAACAACTTTACGTATTTTCAGATACATTTCGGATTGCAATCAATGATTTAAAAACAATTGAAAGCCATACCCGTATGCGTGTGCACAAACTTGCAGGGGTATATACCTTATGCAATAACTACATGGAATTAGATGACATGTATGCCAGTATTAGTAATTCTTTTCTACGAAATTATGCTCGCGTGAGCTATTCTACTATTACAGATTTAAAAGATTTTAACACCAAAGCATATATCACAAGCACCCTAGATAGTTCTTATATTGACCTAAAAGACATCGCACACTTCGCACCTGCGCTAAAAGCATACCCATATAGAGTTGCTGTTAGTGGTAAGGTTTCTGGTAAAGTAAGTAAATTCAATATCAGCAATTTGTATTTACAATCGGGGAACAGCTCTTTAAAAGGCAGCCTACACATGGATGGCTTACCTGATTTTCAGAAAACATATATCGATGCAGATTTTAAAAATGTATATTTATCATCTGGTGACTTAAGTAATTTTTTCAGCCAAGATGTAAACAATACATTAAGAATTGCTCAATATTTTCAAGGATCTATTGAGTTTAATGGATTCCCAAGAAACTTTGTTTCGAATGCTGCTCTTAATACTGCTATCGGTTACGCCAAAACAGACATGTCGTTTAATCTTAAAGATAACATCATGGACGATAGTTATTATTCTGGCAGATTAGTAACTAAAAATTTAGCATTCGGCAAATTGATTCAAAATGACAAATTTGGCATCCTAAACATGGATGGAAAAATAAGTGGTGTTGGCTTTGATATTGATAAATTAAAAATGGATATGGTTGCTACAATACAATCCATAGAATTTAATACATATAATTACAAAAACATTCATACCGATGCGATTCTTCAAAAAGCACTATTCAATGGACATGCAGATATTGCTGATTCAAATTTAGTAATGCAAATTGATGGCATGCTTGATTACAGACAAGCAGAAAAAATTCTTCAAGTAAAGGTAAATTGTGATAAAGCACAAATAAGAAATCTCCATTTGAATGCATTCGATCATGATTTATTAGTTAAAACGAATTTGAATATTGATTTCAAAGGGTCAGAAATAGATGATGCATATGGGAATGGTTATTTAACCAATACGTATTTACTATATGACAAAAATAAAGAGATTTTTATTGACACGTTGCATCTGCAATCCGATATACTTTCTGACACAACACGCATCATAGAAATAAATTCAGATGTTATCAGTGCATCCATTAAAGGGAATTTCAAACCCACTATAATAGCGCATGATTTCAGCGAATTTGCTCAAGAAGTAATTCAAAGTATCTCTGGCGACAGTTTAAATGTGGTTAAGTATTATAAAGACAAAGTTTCCCATCAAGAAAATCAATATCATGCTACCTATGATATAAAATTACATGATATAAACTCGTTTTTGAATATATATACGCCTGGTTTATATATATCTGGGGAATCAAAAATCAGAGGTCGGTTTAATTCTGGCCGAACTAAAATAATTAAATCCTTTGCATTGATCGACACCATCTACTATAAAGGATTTGAATTTAGAAAAAACAAAATCAATTTATTTTGTTCTCAAAGAAACGATAGTTCTGAAGTACTCGGGAATGTAACGTTTACCTCCGAAAATCAAATAAACTCAAGCTTTATACAAACTGAAAATTTGATTTTAGAATCCGTTTTAGCAGGAGAACATGCAGATTTTTATTTCAATGCAAAACAAAAAAATGCGACTAACAGTACAAAGGTTTCTGGTACAATAGATTTGTTTGAACCCTACAATATTATAACGTTCACAAATTCTAATTTACTAATTAAAGATAAAAACTGGGCTTTTGAGAATGATCGTAAAATTTATTTCAACAGTGCAAGCATCATACTAGATAGTATATCTATTTTCAATTTAGATCAACGAATTACCTTGGCAGGTAAATCAGCTAATGGACAAACCAATGGTAGCATGCTGATGAAGAAAATCAATATTGAAGATTTTGCTCATTTTGTAACTCCTATAAAGTTAAAAGGAATTATTGATGGCAATTTACATTTAGGAGAATCAAATGTGGATAGCAAAGTATCTATTACAAATTTCAATATAGATACCTTATACATAGGCGATGTTGAAGGCAAAACAGGATGGAGTACGGAAGCCAAACGAATGAACATGGATGTTGATATTCTACGTAAATCGGAAAATATTTTCAAATTAACTGGGTATTATATTCCTGAAAATACAGAGCACAGTGAAGACATGAATTTAGTTGCCAGTTTTACAAAAACAGATATTTCTCCCCTTAATGCAATTGCAAAAGATGTATTTACTAATATTAGTGGTTTAGCAACAGGATATGCAACGATTACTGGAACACTTTCAGAACCTATCGTTAAAGGCAGTATTGACGTAGAAGATGGACAGTTTACCATACCATTTATAGGAACCACCTACCATTTCTCTGATCGAATTGAACTTAAAAATGATCGTATTTCATTTGATAAAATTCAGCTCAAAGATGTACGTAATAAAACATGCCTCATTACTGGAGGTTTAAATCATACACACTTTAAAGATTTTGTATTAGACTTTAAAGGAGAAATTAAAGACAATACCGGTTTTCAAGCTTTAAATTTAAGTGAAGACCAAGGTGATATTTTTTATGGAGAAGCTTATGTAACTGGAAACTGGGAAATCATAGGAGCATTGAATAAAATAAAAATTATTGCCAATGCGAAATCGCAACCCGATACTAAAATATTTATACCATTAAATACCTATGCAGGTGCTGAGCACGAAAGCTATATACGCTTTGTAGATCCAAATAGAAAAGCAACCAATCTATCTAAAAAACGAAAAGTAGATTTATCGGGAGTTGAAATGGAATTTAATTTTGAAATTACTCCGGATGCCTATGCTGAAATTATTTTCGACAAGAAAGCAGGCGACATTATTAGAGGGAATGGGAAAGGCAATATGCGTATGACCATTGATACACGAGGTGAATTTAATATGTTTGGTAATTATGAAATTACTAGAGGTAAATACAACTTCACCTTAGCAGGTATTATTAACAAAGAATTTACAATTGATCCAGGAAGTAGTATTAAATGGCAAGGAGACCCTTATGAAGCATTATTGGACATCAATACCCGATATCGGATTTATACTTCGCTGAAACCAACCTTTACTGTACCTAGTGATGACCCAATAATGGCCTCTCCTGATGCGCAACGAAAATATCCTGTGAATGTATTGATGGGATTGAAAGGAGATCTTACGAACCCTGAAATTAACTTAGGATTAAAAATTGAAAATAAATATCCAGGACAATTCTCCCAATATGTTACGAGTTTCGAAAGCTATGTAGCTGGAAACCCTTCTGAAATGAATAGACAAGCCTTTAGTCTAATTGTACTTAGACAATTGACTCGTATTGGTGGAACAGATGACAATGGTACTAAAACAAGTACATCTGGCTCGTATGCAAATTTAAGTGAACTTCTTTCCAATCAATTAAGCAGTTTTGTTTCTCAATTTGATGACAATTTAGAAATCAATGTAGACTTAACAACTTTGGATAAAAATGGATTAAATTCATTTAATATGCGGTTTGCATATACTGCTTTAGATGGCAGACTTCGTATTTCACATCAAGGTGGAAATTATTCCAATACCGCAAGTGCTGCAACGAGCATTGTTGGTGAATGGACGGTTGAATATGTCTTAAGTAAAAGTGGAAATTTAAAAGCAAAAGTATACAATAAAATAAATCAAAATGCTTTAATTACTTCAACAGCAGCAAACCCAACAATGGCAGCAGGCATGAGTATTTTCCATACACAAGGATTTGACAAAATAAGCGAAATTTTTAAACGTAAAAATCCTAAAAAAGAGAAGAAACGCAAAGCTCCTAAGCAATATTGGACGCCTTATAAAGAAGAAGAATAAATTCAAACAATTCCTATTGAAAATTGTTGTAAGGGAAACAATACGTATGATGGAGAAAAAGGAAATTGCTATTTTTTGGTTTAGAAGAGATCTTCGATTAAACGACAATACAGGTTTATATCATGCTTTAAAAAGTGGACTACCTGTTATTCCTATCTTTATTTTTGATACAGATATTTTATCAAAATTAGAGAATAAAAAAGATGCTCGGGTACAGTTTATTCATTCAACAGTACATTCTATTAAAAAAGAATTAAATGCACTAAATCGAGATCTTCTCATTTTTAAAGATACTGTTTTGAATGTGTTTAAGCAACTTTCAGACACGTATACGATTAAAGCTATTTATTGTAATAGGGATTATGAACCCAATGCTATAAGCCGCGACAATCATATTGCGGCGTTTGCCAGCACCCACTCTATTTCTTTCCATTCCTATAAAGATCAAGTGGTTTTTGAAAAGGATGAAATATTAAATGATTCTGGCAAACCGTATCGTGTCTACACTCCTTACAAAAATAAATGGTTGGCAAAATTAAAAACCAACCCCATACATTTTTTCACTTCCGAAAAATTATTGTCTGCATTGCACCCCTTAAGTCCTAGTCTCATGATTGAATTAAGAAGCTTGGGATTTAAAGAATCTTCCATTACCATCCCTCCCATTCATATTGCTCGAAAAACAATTCAAGAATATGACAAAACACGTAATTTTCCATTTCTAACAGATGGAACTTCCTTATTAGGTATACATTTTAGATTTGGAACTATTAGCATACGTGAAAAAGTAATAAAGTCACAACCCTTAAATGAAGTTTGGTTAAGTGAATTGATTTGGAGAGAATTTTTCATGCAAATTTTGTATCATTTCCCAGATGTTGTTACGAATTCCTTTCAACCCAAATTTAATATCATTGAATGGAGAACGGATGCAGACGATTTTGAAAAATGGTGTAATGGACAAACAGGATATCCATTGGTTGATGCTGGAATGCGGGAATTGAACGCAACAGGTCATATGCACAACCGCGTACGAATGGTTGTTGCGAGTTTCTTAACCAAACATTTGTTCTTAGATTGGCGCTGGGGAGAAGCCTATTTTGCTCAGAAATTACTTGACTACGATCTATCTGCAAACAATGGCAATTGGCAATGGGCAGCAGGGACAGGTGCGGATGCTCAACCCTATTTTAGAATATTCAATCCAATTGCGCAACAACAAAAGTTTGATCCGGATTTTGTATATATAAAAAAATGGGTGCCAGAGTATGGAACTTCTTCGTATATTCAACCAATGATTGAACATAAATCAGCTACAGATCGAGCAAAAAAAATGTTCTCCATTTTAAAAAATTAATTCTATGAAACGTATCTATTTGCTTTTTCTATCCTTATTTTGTTCCTATATATTATATGCTCAAAACATACATATCAACATTACGGATGCAACTACGGGTAATGCAATTAAAGGAGCTAAAATTAAATCCTTACACGAGCACGACTTCATTACATTTTCAAATGACAGTGGTTACTTTTCTTTTGACTTAAAACACAATGATACCATTTTGATTCAAAAAGATATGTTTTACCCGATATTTATTCGTTTATCAACTAATAAGTTTGTAGTACCCATATAATTAAAATACAATTATTCCCTTCTCAAAAAAAATATGCTGTAAACAATCAATTTTCTAAAATGGATCTTCAAACATTCGAATACCATTTCACACACGATGAAGTAGGTGAAGAAAGTAATGCACACATTACCATATTGCAACCTAAAGATGCTGTAAATGCACAAAAAGTATGGACAGGAACGCCTTTAAAAATAATTTCTATAGATGCTTTTCCTGGGCTGTCCTATAAAAGCAAAAATCATTACATCTTAAAAGAAAATGAATATTAATTTCATTGTTTGTACATGTCAGAAATACATTATGTAACAGATATCATTTGTTTGATATGAAATATATTATAATTGCATTCAATTATAATATAATACGCAATTGAAATGCAAACATCGTACATCAAATTTCATAAAAAAGGCTTTATACTATTTGTATAAAGCCTTTTTTATGAAAAGATTCCAAGAACTATTTTACTCCGTACCCATTCAGTTTATAAACAAGTCCTACTGCTAGTACATTTTTAAATTGAACTGCAGGTCCTACTGATCCATTATCACGAGACACCTTGATATCGTCATCGTAAATAAGGTTGGTAGTAAAGGTCGTTGTTAAATATTTATTCACTTTTAAATATAAGAAGCAATCCCAGAACACATCTACATTAAAATTTGTATAATTATTAAATAAATATAACTGCGAAGCAAAGGTTACATTTTTAACAATATCCGCTTTATACTTTATCATCATAGAAACCCCATATTCTTTCCTTAACGTTGTACCTGGCGTAACTCCGTAAGCACCTTGAGCAGATAATTCAGCATCATTTACAATGGTGTATTTAGCCGCCACAGGAGAGAATATAATACTTGTACTCGCAAAGGGTAAATACTCCAAACCTAGAGATGCTGTCAAATATGCTGGAGCTAATATGTTAGATATCTTTACAGATGAATCAGGTTTAACCTCATCATAATATTTATATCCTTCTGCAAACTGGGTTCTAAAATCAGCTAATGCAGCATAACGTAATTTCTTCGTTTGTTCGTACGCAAACTTCGTTTGGAAGTAAATACGGTCATCACTTTTTCTAAATGGTGCTGTCTTTCTACCTAAACGTTGAAATCCATAGGCGATATCCAAATAATTGTTCCAATGTATACGATCTTTATCGTATGCAATAGACCCAACAACTACTCCTACAAAAGACATAGCATTTTGACCACCACCAGACCAGTTATTTAAACCCACATTAGAGAAGTTGATACCAAATGCAATACTACTTCTCCACAATGTATCTTTTCCTTTATTAGCTTCTACCATATCTGCTGCAACTGCAATTGAATCCATCTGAGCAAATACAGTGTAACTAGATATTAATATTAGGGTACTTAATAAATATTTTTTCATTCGAATGAATTATTGATGCTTATTCTTATTTTAATTATTTCTTTAATAAATCTCTGATTTCAGCAAAACGCAATTCTTCTTTTGTAGGAACAGGCTCAGGAGCTGGAGCCGCTGCTTCTTCCTTCTTCTTCAAATTATTCATGCCTTTTATCATTAAGAAAATGATGAAGGCTAAAATTATAAAGTCAATAATTATTTGAATAAAATTACCATAAGCAAATACAGGAACACCTGCTTCTTTAGCCTTTGCTAAACTATCAAAGGTTTGATTACCAAAAACAATAAACTTATCTTTAAAACCTTTATCACCTATAAAAACACTGACGATTGGCATAATCAAATCATCAACAACAGATGAAACAATTTTCCCAAATGCACCACCAATGATTACACCGACAGCCAAATCAACCACATTGCCTCGCATTGCGAAGGACTTAAACTCACTTACAAAACTCATAAAACTACGTTAAGATTATAAATCATTAAATATCAATGTAAACATAAAAAAAATCTATTGATTTAAAAAAAGCATGTATTAAAAAAATAGAATTTTACTCGTTATTAACATTAACTTTACGTTAATGAACACGCTTTATACTTATTTATTAAGTTTTATTATGTGTCTTGCTATCGTTTCGCCTCTTCAGGCACAAGATTCAAGCCATTTTAAGAAACAACGCTTCATCCCAATTGTTGCATCTGCAGGTGTTATATATGCAGGTAGTGTGGCTGGATTATATCAATTGTGGTATAAAGACTATGCTTCAGAATCGTTCCACTTTTTTAATGACGATACGGAATGGATGCAAGTTGATAAAGTAGGGCATTTTTATACGGCTTACCAATTAAGCCGCATATCAAGTGATGTGCTTAGTTGGACAGGCACAAAACGAAAAAAAGCTATTTGGTATGGCACAGGTACAGGATATTTATTTCAAACAACGATAGAAGTTTTTGATGGATTTTCATCTGAGTGGGGTTTCTCTGTTGGTGATATGGTTGCGAATACGCTCGGTTGTGCAACATTACTTTCGCAATACCTTGCTTGGAATGAAGTTCGGATTATTCCAAAATTCTCTTTTCATACAACCAATTATGCCAACATTAGTCCAAATTTATTGGGTTCCACCTTTGGTCAGCAATTATTAAAAGATTACAATGGGCAAACGTATTGGTTGTCGTTCAACATTCGAAAATTAACACAAAAAGATTTCTTTTGGCCTAAATGGTTGTGCGCTTCCGTTGGCTATGGCGCAGAAGCAATGGTACGTGGATATTTAGATGGAAGCAATCAAATGGGTTATTATCCGTATAGACAAGTATACTTTTCGCTGGACATAGATTTTCAAAGTATACATACAAAAAGTAAATTTCTTAAAACAGTATTTTATACCATTAATATGCTAAAAGTTCCTTTTCCAACATTGGAATTTAACAATCAAGGTGTAAAATTTCATGGTATCTATTTCTAATAATATTATATGAAAATTGGTGATAAAGTTCGTTTGGTTCATGGTAAAGAATCGGGCATAATAATTCGAGTTATTGATGCGCAACAAATTGAAGTTGAGATTGAAGACGGATTCCGAATTCCTGTTGCTAAAAAAGAAGTAACCGTTATCTCTTCTGCTGAAGGACTACTCACTGGTGTACGCACAGAACCAGAAGCAAATCAAGATACAACAACAAAATCCTTAAATGGAAATGTACAAATTGCATTTCAAGCATTTAATGATCGTACACATCGCGCTTTATTAATTAACGAGCGCAATTGCCCTATTCTATTTAGTTGTTTCAAAAAAACAAAACAACATACCTTGCTTATTCAATCTGGAAAATTAGAAAGCAATGCTTTATTGAGTTTGGATGAATGGAATACAAGTGAATTTGCAACTTGGCCAACCTTAATTTTTCAATTTATCTATTTGCTGCCAAGTGTTGAAAAGTTAGTCCCGCCCTTCACCACTGAAATAATTATAAAAGCTGAAAAGTTTTATAAAAATAAAAAACATCATTCTTTATTAAAGGGAGAAGCACATACGTGGGCTATCGACGGCGATCTAAAAATAGAAGCAAAAGAAATTGAACAACTAACAACACGTTTAAATAACCCAGCATCTACAGCAAATTTATTAGCTTTTGAAGAACCAGAATCAGAAGTCGATTTACACATTGAAAAACTAGATGCAGATTGGAACTCCTTAACTCCCATGTTAATCATGCACAAGCAAACGAGTACCTTTGAAAAAAAACTAGATCAAGCAATTGCTTGTGGAATGGATGAAATAACATTTATACATGGTGTAGGTAATAATGTATTAAAAAATGAAATACATAAACGATTAAGTAAAGACAAGCGCATTGATTTTTTCAAAGATGCGAAGAAAGAGCGCTTTGGATATGGAGCAACACTGGTAAAGCTGAAATAGCTTTACAAATTCCAAATTTCAAATAACAAATACCAAACTACTACGAAGTAGGATGTGAAAATTCAAATTCAAAATTCCAAATTCCAAACGGAGAAAACATTAAAATCTAAGATTCTTGTTTTTCCAGTAGTTTGGAATTTGTTTTTTGTTATTTGGGATTTCTCTCCTCATCAAAGAGCTCATTACATTCCCATACAAATTATGTATCTTTGAAGAGCAATACAAGTTGTCTTATCGCCGTTAGCTTAGGCTGAGGGAGGAAAGTCCGGGCAACGCAGAGCATCTTACTACCTAACGGGTAGGCTGTTGTTTCGAAAGGAATAATGGACAGACAGGGCCGCAGAAAATAACCGCCACGCCTCGGTGTGGTAAGGGTGAAAAAGTGAGGTAAGAGCTCACTCGTTATGCAGCGATGTATAATTGGGGTAAACCTTAGGAGTTGAAAGACCAAATAGGTTCCGGATATGGTGCTGCTCGTACCAGATAACACGCAAGTGTTGTTAGCCGGAATGGGTAGGTCGTTAGAGCCTTATAGTGATGTAAGGAGTAGATAAATGATAAGAGTCGCATCCCGATAGCTATCGGGATCGTGAAACAGAACCCGGCTTATAGACTTGTATTGCTTTTTTAGTTTTAAGTTCTAAGTTTTAAGTTTTAAGAAAAATTCTTTAAACTTTTTATTTTTTTCTTAAAACTTATTACTTAAAACTTATTACTTATTCTTTATGCCTAAAATCTTAATCATTGACGACGAACGTAGCATACGCAGTACGTTAAAAGAAATACTAGAATACGAAAAATACTCCGTTGAAGAAGCAAAAGATGGCGAAGAAGGTTTAAAAATGATCTTAGAGAATGACTATGATGTTGTTCTGTGTGACATTAAAATGCCTAAAATGGATGGTATGGAAGTACTTGAAAAAGTATACAGCAGCGGAAAAGATATTCCATTTATTATGATATCTGCACACGGTTCTATAGAAACTGCTATTGATGCTACACGCAAAGGTGCTTACGATTTTATCACAAAGCCGCCCGACTTAAACCGTCTTTTGGTGAGTGTTCGTAATGCTATGGATCGCAGTACCCTTGTTACCGAAACGAAGACATTAAAGAAGAAAGTAAACAAGTCGTACCAAATTATTGGTGAGTCGAAAGAAATCAAACAAATTTTTAAAACCATTGAAAAGGTTGCCCCTACTGATGCGCGTGTATTAATTACGGGTCCAAATGGAGCAGGTAAAGAATTGGTTGCACGCGCCATTCACACACAAAGTAAACGTGCGAACGAGCCCTTAGTAGAAGTAAATTGTGCTGCGATTCCATCTGAACTAATCGAGAGCGAATTATTTGGGCATGAAAAAGGATCCTTTACATCTGCTATCAAACAACGTATTGGGAAATTTGAACAAGCAAACGGAGGCACCTTATTTTTAGATGAAATTGGTGATATGAGTCCTTCAACACAAGCTAAGGTATTACGTGCGTTACAAGAAAGCACCATTACTCGAGTGGGTGGAGAGAAAGAAATTAAAGTAGATGTTCGTATTATCGCAGCAACCAATAAAGATTTAACCAAAGAAATTGCCGAAGAACGTTTTAGAGAAGATTTGTTTCATAGATTGAATGTGATACCCATTGAAGTACCCGCATTAAAAGATCGTGCAGATGATATACCTTTATTAATAGAACATTTTTTAGCAATTGTTGCGGAAGATCATGGCACTACAACTAAAAAAATAGATCAAAAAGCAATTGATGCGCTACAAAAATTACCTTGGACTGGAAATATCCGAGAGTTAAAAAATGTGGTTGAACGCTTAGTAATTATGAGCGAAAAAACCATTACAGTAGAAGATGTTAAATTGTATGTCAAATAGAAAAAGGTTCCGAGAAATTCTCAGAACCTTTTTTATATTTTTGTAATGTAAATCCAGTATTAAGAATGCTTAACAGCAGATTGTGTATCCTTAGTATAAGTAGGACAAGTTCTATGTGGTGCACATGAAGCAGCTAATAACGTTGCGGCTGCAAATACGATGAATACAATTCTTGCTTTCATTCTGATGTTTTTTAGTAGTTGAACGTATACAAATATATAAAAACTCAGGCTATCTAAAAAATAAATTTCCTTACTTAGGTATATTATTTTTCCATAATATACCTAACATTCACATATACAGCAAATTACACCCTCTCAAATCAGACGCATCCAATCTTCCCAATATTTCAAATTGGTGATTAGTAATTCTTCCAACATCCTGAGTTTCAATAAAACAACACCCATTAATGTTTGCCAAGTCAATTATATTTATTCCTCCACTACCTTGTAGCACGTTACAAAAGGGATCATTTATTTGTCTTAATATCGGAATCAAACCGAATGGAAATTGATACATCCCTTCTCCTAAAGAATAGGATTGAGAAAGTAATTCCGTCATTCCATATTCTGAATGAATGTTTGTAACCTTAAATCCTTTACATAATTGATTGTGTAATTCTGAACGTGTAAGCTCACTCCGCCTGCCTTTCATCCCTCCTGTTTCTAGGAATAAGATATTTGAATAATCAGCCTCTTCTGATTCCGCCCAATCTAGTAAGGCATAACTCACACCCCAAACTAGTATTTTTTTATTTTCTGTAGCAATTGACTTTAACAGGAGTTTAATTCTAGGAATATCAAAGGAATAAAATCCAGATGCATCGTGGTTTGTTTCTCTAATAAAATGCTGCATCATAAAAATTAATGATGAAGATGAATTTTCTTCATAAGAAGGCAATACAGCTATTATAATTACATCTTTTAAAGATCCATAATACGACTCAAAGATATGCTGGCTACGCATCTGGTAAAACGCAGGGTCGGCAACGGTATGCGTTGAACGATTTGCGGAAGTAGTGCCACTACTATAAAAGTCAACGCTCTTTGTAAAATCGATAGAGCCATCTTGCGTAATTACAGAATGATTTTTATAAAAGGAAATAGGCAAAAATGGTATATCTGCTACAGAATGAACCTGTGCAGGTGTTTTTTTAATTGCTTGTGCAAATTCTCTATAAATAGCATTATAAGAATATTGATATCGATATACTTCTAATATCCCATCATCGTTAATAGTAGATGGAGATTCTAGTAAAATTTGCTTTATTTCCTTGTCAAATGACATTCTATATTGGTATATTGAATACAAATTAACAACAATGTTCGTAAAGAAAACAATTTATTCCTTCTTCGTTTTACTTCTAGGTCTTTTTTTCTTAGGATGTAAAAAAGCACCGAATTATCCCAAAGCGCCTGTCATACAATTCGACCGATTGCGAGTAATAAATGATAATGTAAATTATGTGGATTCTATTTCGGTGTATATCAAATTTCAAGACGGTGATGGGGACTTGGGAAACCAACCTGCAGATCCAAATTTTTTGGATTTCTTTGTAGATATCTATAAGAAAACAAACGGCACATATATACGCATGACATTTTTTGATTCTTCGCCGCTAAGTTATAATGGATTCTTACCTTTACTTTCGCCTTACGAAAAAACAGGTCCAATTGATGGCAATGTACGTTACATTCTTGCTCCCTTTGAAGCGCCCTTACCCATAGGTACTATGGCGCCTATCTCTGCCCCTTTTCATAAAAATGATACACTTCAATTTCATGTTCGCATCCGTGATAGAGCTGGGAATTATAGTAATTGGGTTGAATCCAACGATTACATTGTTTGGGATAAATTTTAGCAGTATTTCTAACAAAAAATAGCCAATAATTTAAATCGTTGGCTATTTTTTGTTAGAAATTAATTAAGAATGTGTGAATCAGGTTTTTTAATTTTTTATTCCTGTTTAAATAAATAATAAAATGATATTTTATTAAACAGAGATTTAGGTTGAGGCAATACTTCTTCCCTAAAAAAGCCAAAGCTACAAACACAAATAAAATACTTCTATAAAATAACCACTGCTGCTAAAATTGGAAACAAATTGTTTGAGTATTGTTCATTTAGAATATTTTTTATTGTTTTAATATATGCAAATGTAAACGTGAAGAGTCTTTTATTAAATACAAATCAGTTATTAAATCATCTGTTATTAATTGTCTTTGCATTTAATTCGCCCATATTTTTAAAATCGCATTTTACAAACATAATTGCACCAATTCTTCTATAAACAGTTACATGCTCTAGTCGATTTTTTATAGACCTTTATCTACCAAAGTGGCAAGATGGTCGAAATTTGATTCCGTTTCTGCTATATATTTTGTTTCTTGTTTTATATTAAATCCCCAAATATGCAGCCTATTTATACATCACTCCTATTACTATTCACTTCATTGTGGTCATTAAAAACGATTGCACAAATTGAAACAATCACATTAGAACAACTTCAAACAAAAACAATACAGTCAGAAAATGATACGTTGTATATCGTTAATTTTTGGGCCACTTGGTGCCGGCCATGCGTGGCTGAATTACCTTACTTTGAACAAGCTGCAAAAGATAATGTTACTAAAAAAGTTAAGATTTTATTAATTAATTTAGATTTCCCTTCAGAAAAAAATAAAGTAATTGCTTTTGTAACAAAGAAAAAATTACAAAATAATGTATATCTATTGAATGCAGGTGATCCTAATAAATGGATAGATAAAATTGATCCGAGCTGGGATGGCGCGATTCCTGCAACGGTATTTTATAAAGAAGGCAAAAAAGTATTCTTTCATGAAGGAGATTTAACACAAGTTGAATTGAATGCTAAAATTAAAATTCATACGCCTTAGATTCTTTAAAGAAACGAGTAAAAATAAATAATAATACTAAATACATTAAAGCCTTATTCACATTAAACACCTCTTTATCGAATAAAAAAGAAAGGCGATACAACAACACTTAAATATAATAATTCATAAAAAACCAAAATTAAAAATGAAAAAATTAATCGTATTCATTCTAGCAATAATCGTTCTTGCTTCTTTTAAAAGAGAAGGTGGCTATTCCATTGGCGACAAAGCGCGTGATTTTAAATTAAAAAATATCGATGATAAAATATTCTCCCTTGCTGACAAAAAAGATGCAAAAGGTTTTATTGTGGTCTTTACGTGTAATCATTGTCCGTATGCTGTTAAATACGAAGACCGTATTGTGGCATTGAATAATAAATATGCAAAATTAGGTTATCCTGTTGTTGCAATCAATCCAAACGATGCAACGGCCTACCCAGATGATAATTTTGAGAATATGAAAAAAAGAGCGAAAGCTAAATCGTTTACATTCCCCTATTTAGTAGACGAAACCCAAGATATTGCAAAATCGTATGGTGCATCCAAAACTCCTCATGTATTTGTATTGAAAAAAGTAAACGCTGATTTGATTGTGGAATATATTGGAGCAATCGATGACAATACAGATGATGCGTCTTCTGTAAAAGTAAAATATGTTGAAGATGCTGTAGATGCATTACTCTCAGGACAAGCAGTTGCTGTTACTACCACCAAAGCAATAGGGTGCGGGGTAAAGTGGAAGCAATAGTAATGAGTTATGAACTACTTACAACTCATTCTTTCATTAAAAATAAAAAGTATAGCCTGCTGATCATATTCGGCAGGCTATACTTTTTATTGCATATTATTTATGGAAGTACATTATCATCCATTATTATTTTTCACTCTTTTATAATTTTAAAGAATGACTCACCAGCTTTCACAATGTAAACGCCGGGATTCAATTCTTCGCCGAATTCCGCATAAACTACCCTTTTATAAGAAAATACAAGTTGTCCTGTGATGCTATAAATAGCTACATCTAATGGTGTCCCAAGTTCAAGCATAAATGTATTCGTGCTTGGATTGGGATAAATTCTGCTTTGAACAATATCGGCTGATAAATCTATGTCTGTAGAAATAGCAGTAAACGTTGCTGTGATATTCTTATTTGCAGTCATCGTTACACTCAAAGGGTTTGTACTCCCTGTTGCATCACCAGACCAACCTGTGAAAGTATAACCCGTTGCAGGACTTGCTGAAAGTATTTGCGTAGTACCTTCAACAAAAGTTCCTACTGCTGGACTAACCGAACCCAAGCCTACCATGTTTACAGCAAGCGTATAAGTTGTAGTTGAAGCGATTGCAGTGAACGTAGCTTTGATGTTCTTATTCGCAGTCATTGTAACACTCAAGGGATTCGTTG
>NZ_CALMGQ010000055.1 GCF_937863595.1 uncultured Cytophaga sp. | reverse complement strand
AAAGTGCATACAGAGCAAGAACACAAGCTGAAAGAGAAGCATTAAAGAAAACTATTTTAAGAAAAAATAGTAAAGAAGCTAAGCAGTTTCTTCAATTATTAAAAGAAGGATATTATAAAATAATTGAAGAAACTGCTTTCAGTGATGGGCCACCAAGCGGACATAAAAAAGAATTAACATATGAGGAATTTTTATATCAAGTGTGGAATGATAATACAAAACATGCTGGCTCTAAAGTATTCGAATTGCGATTGTCTACTAGTGGTGTATACTCTATCTATTGTCGTTATTCATATCTTGATATAAATGTTCAACTAACTCCTAAAGGAAGAAGAATTAAAATAATAAAAGCATTGTGATGGCAGGGTGCTATTCAATTTTAAACTAATAAATAAATAATGACAACAAATCAAATTCAGAACCTGACTGATTCACAGGTGAGAGATTTATTAAGAGAACTAATAAATCAAAATAAAGTAATAATTCCTAGATACTTTGTTCAATCAGAGTGTGAAAAGGGAACTGCAACATGGGACGACCTTTGTAGGCATTACAGAGATGAGGATTATGTACATACGTCTATAGCTGACCTACACACCGTTGTAATTAATCACTACTTTAATTAATTACAATTAAAAAAAAGAAAACAAAACCCCTTACGAAATCATAGGTAAGGGGTTTATTTTTTGTCCATTTTTTAGGAGAATTTATACAACTTCCTCTTTAACCAAAAGGCAACTTTCACAAGTAAAATAAGAGCTGGTACTTCAACCAAAGGGCCTATTACTCCTGTAAAAGCCTGACCTGAATTAATTCCGAAAATAGCTATGGCAACAGCAATCGCCAGTTCAAAATTATTTCCTGCTGCTGTAAAAGAAAGAGCCACATTCTTTGAGTAATCTGCTCCTATGTATTTGCCTGCTATAAATGTTCCTATGAACATGATAACAAAGTAAATGCTAAGTGGAACAGCAATCCTGATAACGTCTAAAGGCAGCTGAACAATGAATGAACCTTTCAAGCTAAACATAACTATAATCGTGAATAATAAGGCAATTAGGGTAATCGGACTAATGAACGGGATATATGTTTGTTCATACCATTCTTTTCCTTTTAATCTGATTAATGCAACTCTTGAAATAAATCCTGTTATCAATGGAATTCCAAGATAAATAAATACACTCTCCGCAATCTGAATAAAACTGATATTTATTTCTATTCCTTTAATTCCAAAATATGGAGGAAGCACCGTTATATAGAGCCATGCAAATACACTATAGAACAGAACCTGAAAAATACTGTTCAATGCAACCAAGCCTGCTGCATACTCTCTATTTCCTTCTGCTAATTCGTTCCATACAATCACCATGGCAATACATCGGGCAATTCCAATCAATATTAAACCTGTCATGTACTCAGGATAATCCGAAAGAAATAAAATAGCAAGTATGAACATAAGTAACGGTCCAATAATCCAATTTATAACAAGAGACAAAGACAGTATTTTTAAATTCTTAAATATGCTGCCTAGCTCTTCATATTTCACCTTCGCTAACGGCGGATACATCATAACAATTAATCCTATAGCAATAGGAATATTTGTTGTGCCCGTTTGGAAAGAGTATATCAATGACGATGTATCAGGAATAAAGTATCCGATACCTACTCCAATTGCCATGGCAAGGAAAATCCATAACGTTAGATAGCTATCTAGGAAACTTAATTTTTTGCGTTGTGTTGGATTGCAGTTATTCATGATTTCTTAATTTGAGAAAATACATATAGGCATTCTGTTGCAATTTGCTTGCTTCTTTCTAAATACATAGCATCCTGTTGAGGTGTTCCGTCAAATGCTTTAGGGTCATTATAAGGCGTTGAAATCCGAGCCGCTACTCCATCAATATATGGACAGGCACCATCGGCCTCTGTACATGTCATAACAGCGCAAAAGCCTTGCTTAGGATTTGCTTTATCATCATATTTTTTAGAAAAACATTTAATTATAGTTTTACTATCTCCAAACTGAACCGAATACACTGCATTAGGTTTACCCTCTTCATTTGTTACACTAAACCCAATCGTTTCAATGGCTCTTATAGCATTAGGATTAAATGCTGTAGCATCTGTTCCTCCTGAATATGTTTCCACATCTGCAAATCCATAATACGTAGCTGCAACTTTCGCCCATATCTGACCGAAATGACTTCTTCTTGAATTATGCGTGCAGATATAGATAAGCTCGGCAGTCTGCTTCTCATTAACCTTTTGTTGTACATAAGCACTTATCTTTTTTAATACATTCTTTCGTTCTTCAGAAATTGTATCAAACGATTTGATTGCTTCTGAAATATACTGTTCTACTTTTGGTGACATTTATTTTTAGTTTTATGTTATGTAAAATCAATTAACAACAAGTTGCTTTAGGCCCACAACCGCATGAAGCATCAGGTCTTTCAGCATACACCGTAATGCTATAGATGCCCATGCCTTTTTCTTTATAGGTGCTTATTTCTTCATGCGATAAATATTGAGAAAGCACTTCTAGAGGAATGATAATTTCCTTCTCTTTTTGAACCGTGATATTTACAAACCCTTGTTCGGCCAGTATCCCTAAATATTCACTTTTCTTAATAGCACCTGCCACACAACCTGCATACATTTCAGCTTCTTTTTTTATTGCTTCAGGTAAATCACCTTTTAATACAATGTCTGAAATACTAAAATGTCCAAGTGGTTTTAGTATTCTGAATACTTCTGAAAAAGCTTTCTCCTTATCAGGAACTAGATTCATCACACAGTTACTTACTACTACGTCTGCACGTTTAGAAGACAATGGGATATCTTCGATATCACCCAATCTGAATGCGACATTTGTAAAGCCTAATTTCTCAGCATTCGCTTTCGCTTTTTGAATCATGGCTTCTGTCATATCAATACCTATAACTTCACCTTCTTCTCCTGTTAAAGTTCTTGCTACAAACGCATCATTACCTGCACCCGAACCAAGGTCAACGACAGTATCACCTTTTTTTATCTTGGCATACTCCGTAGGAAGTCCACAACCAAGGCCTAAATCAGCATCAGGATTATAGCCATCCAATCCAGAATAATCTTCACTCATGATGGTATATGTACCGCAGCTTCCTGCTCCACAACAGCTGGCTTCATTTTGCTCTTTTGATTGATTAGCAATCTCAGCGTATTTCTGCTGAACCATGTCTTTTACTTGTTTACTATTTTCCATATCTATATTTATTAGCGTAATATTACGATGATAAAATTCAAAAAAAAGGTCAGCAACAGCTTTCCCCTTTATAAGAATCGAATAATTTGTTCAATATTTTTTGAGCTTCTTTCCAGACCTTAGCATCTATACAATAGCAAATACTTTTGCCTTCGATATCGCCTTTAATTAAGCCTGCTTCTTTTAGTTCTTTCAAATGTTGCGATACTGTTGCTTGAGAAAGTGGTAATTCTTCAACAATATCATTGCAGATACATGCATTCTTTTTAATTAGAAACTCAAGTATAGCAATGCGTGCAGGATGTCCCAATGCTTTCATTAAAACAGCCGTTCTATTTTGAGCTGTATTAAAATTATCTGTCTTTGTCAATCCCATATCGTAATATTACGATGTTAAATTTTAATATCAAACTTTGAGAGGAAATTATTTAAAAAAATATTTAAAAGTTCAAGCATATAATAATCTCTGAAGGAATTTCAAAAATTATATTCGCCGCCTTTACAATGTAAAATTCTACTTAATTGAGATTGTAAATCCTCAATTGCTATATCAAATTTGAGTTTTAGAAACAATCTTCATCATGTTTTTGGAAATTGATTAAGTATTTAAAAACGATTCGGCTATTGTGTGTGACAATTTTTCGGATTTTCTTCTTCCCCCCTTTCTTGTTTAATTTGTACGCTTTTTATAAAATCAAAACCAATTCAGAAGCCTAATGTTAATACCATCGGATATATGTATAAAGCAATGAATACAAGGTTTAAGACTAAAAGTAATTTGATAAAAAGATTTTATTCATTGAGTGAAAGTGTTTACTTAATATATTATTTTCACCTTCTTTACTTATAATTTATTTATAGTTTACTTTGCACCCTGTAAATCAGTACATTCAATCATAATTCAAACACGTTGAAAAATTATGATTATATTACATTATGAAATAAGCACTTATAAGGTACCACACTATTCATGTGGAAAACATAGTCCTATTAAAGAAAAGACTCGTTAAAAAGATTAAGGTTGAAATTATTGACGAAGTTTAAGAATTGAGAATCAGAATAAGAAAACGTTTGATTCATCCTTCCATTTTTGTATATTAAATAATACATTTATAAATATACAATCATGGATATTACACTTGAAACAATTCGTACTTGGGCGAAACAAAATACGTTAAGCAAAGAATTAAAATATGACGATTCATTTATAATTTCAGAAGACAATAAAGAAGAAGTTGAAGTACTTCTTAAATCTTCTAAAATTGGATATCAAGGAATTACTCAATCTGAAAATAAAGTTATGTTTATCATTCAACCTTTTGATGAACAAGGCTAATTCTAGTACTCGTATTGACAGTGTTTGGTTAAAAGACAGTGCCATGACGAAAAATCATTCGTCCAATAAAGATTAAAGTACCAATAATTTAAAGACAATTAAGAAACACGTATATACTAGTAGTATGACCGACCAATCCAATGATGCTGATATTGATGGGAAATTCTTAGGAACCATTTCTTCGGATTTTGTAAAAGTATGTGACACTTTAAAAGAAGGTGCATATCAGATAAAAGCGCGTGGCATTTCGGACTATCCAATTTTTTCAATATGCAAAGCCGACTTACCATTTTCGCAATTATTGCTTGGCAAAAAAGAAGTTAGTACGATGTGGAATTATTATATTTCTACTGCGGAAGAATTTAAACAATTGGGTTTTATTGATATAGAAAAATTTGATGTCTTTGCAGAAAGTTATAAAGATCCGGAAGAGTTTTGCTGCTTGTTTGTTGTAGATAAAGAGTTTACTAACTTCTTGTATATACCGTATCCAGAGGATTAAAAAGCTTAAGGCTGAAAGCTGAAAGCCTAAGGCATTAAAACTATCAGCCTTAGGCTTTGAATGTCAATTCTTCTAATTTTCAAATAAAGAAACAGTGTTAACAATTAAATGTGTCAGCGCTTTAGGCTTTCCGCATTGAGCCTTTTACGCTTTAAAATGCGACCAACCCTGTGCCGTAACGGCCGTTAAATTATCGCCTTTGGTATAAATATTCACACCTTCATCTGCAGCTTTTATGTAACCGATTACAGAAATATCGGGGTGATTACGTACTTTTTCATAATCGGATTGCGGAATGGTAAAGAGCAATTCATAATCCTCGCCTCCATTCATCATAATTGTTAAAGGATCGAGATCAAATTCACGAGCCGTTTCAAATGTAAGTGGATCAACAGGTATTTTATCTTCATAAATGTAAGCACCAACATTGGATTCTTTACAAATATGCATCAATTCTGAAGCCAAGCCATCTGATATATCAATCATAGACGTTGGTTTTAAACCCAAGGATTTTAAACTCTTCACCACATCTATACGGGCTTCTGGACGCAATTGTCTTTCAACGATATAATCTTTACCCAATAACTCAGGTTGCATCTCTGGATTCGCCAGATATACTTGCTTTTCACGTTCTAATACTTGAAGCCCCATAAATGCTGCACCTAAATCGCCAGTTACACAAATCAAATCGTTCACTTGTGCACCACTTCTATATACGACTTCCGCTTGTTGAGCTGTTCCCACTACTGTTACAGAAATCCCTAATCCACTTCTACTGGATGTAGTATCGCCACCTACTAAATCGATAGAATACGCATCACAAGCTAATTTCATTCCTGCATATAATTCTTCAATGGCTTCCACAGAAAAACGATTACTAAGTGCTAAACCCACAACAATATGTGATGGTGTACCAAACATAGCAGCAATATCAGATACATTTACTGCAATTGCCTTATATCCCAAATGACGTAGAGGTGAATATGCAAGATCAAAATGCACCCCTTCCATTAATAAATCGGTTGAAATAAGTTGAACGCTGTCATCAGAATTTTTTATTACTGCGGCGTCATCACCAATTGATTTAATGATATTTTCTGATTTTGAAGGTAAAAACGCTTTTAAACGTTCAATCAGGCCCAATTCTCCTATTTCAGATAATTCAGTACGTGTATTGCTATTCATTGATTTGAATTAATTGGATATTTTTTATAACTTTACGAACTTCACTTCGACTAATTTGTTAAATTTATGAAAAAAATAGCACTCTTCCTCATCCTAGCCTTTACGCTGGGAACGCTGACAGATTGTGTCAGATCAAGCAAACATTGCAAACAAAATGTAAAGAAAATAAAGAAGATGCGAAAAAATGATCCGCATTTCAAAGTCTAAACCACACAATTATGAAATTGAAATACATTATCATATATGCTTGTATCCTTTTATTCATAGGAGTTAGTTGCGTTCGTTCGAGTAAAAGTTGTAAAAAAGACTATAAAAAAATCCGAAAAAGCAAAAGTGCTTGGACCAACTAAAGAATACTTATTAAGTATATACAGTTAAACAATCTCTTTTATACTTCGTACATTTACCTATTGAATATAGAACTCTTTATATTCAATAGGTGTTTAAGATATAGTATAAAATAAAGAATCTATGATTTCAATTACAGATAAAGCTAAAAACCACGTTGACGATTTAAGAGCACGTGACGGTTATACGGAGGAATACAACATCCGTGTATCTGTTAAAGGTGGTGGTTGTTCAGGATTAATGTATGATTTAGATTTTGACAACAAGACTACTGAAGCCGATCAAATCTTTGAAGACAAAGGCATAAAAATATTAGTAGATAAAAAAAGTCTATTATACCTTTTAGGTACAACATTAGACTTTACTGATGGTTTGAATGGTAAGGGTTTTCATTTTGTAAACCCAAATGCAAGTAGAACTTGTGGTTGCGGAGAAAGTTTCTCAGTATAATATTAAAAAATGCATTTAAAATAAGAAAATCCCGCCATATATTTTTATAGCGGGATTTTCTTATTTTAAATGCATTTTTTAATGATTTTGATCTTCATCTTTTTTGTTTAACCATCGCAATTCATACAAATCCTTACGTCGAGTTTCCATATTACGAACAGAACCAAACTTACGCTGGCGTTTCAACAAATCTAAATCTAAATCAGCAATCAAAGTTGTCTCGGTATTTGGTGTTGCTTCCGCTAACGTAGCATCATGGGGGAATATAAAATCAGATGGTGAATATATACCAGATTGTGCATATTGAATATCCATATTCTCTACACCAGGCAAATTACCTACACTTCCAGATATTGCCACATAACATTCGTTTTCAATGGCACGCGCTTGTGCACAACGCTGCACACGTATAAAGGCAGACTTTGTATCTGTTAAGAATGGTACAAAAATAATGTTTACACCTTTATCAGCAAGCAAGCGCGATAATTCTGGAAACTCAATATCAAAACAAATTAAAATGGCAATCTTACCTGCATCTGTTTCAAATACTTTCAACTTATCCCCTCCTTGCAATCCCCAATAATTCTCTTCGTCGGGTGTTACATGTAGTTTGTATTGATAATCCCAAGTACCATCTCTTCTACATAAGTAGGAAACATTGTACAACCCATCATCTTCGTATTTAGGCATACTACCTGCAATGATATTGATGTTATACGACACGGCCAACTCCGTCATCTTTGCACGAATCTCTTCGGTGTAGTCTGCTAATGCGCGCACAGCATCGGATGCTGAATTCTGATTAAACTTTGCCATCAACGGCGCATTAAAGAATTCTGGGAATACACAAAAATCTGCCTTATAGCCAGAGACTGTGTCTACGAAAAATTCAATCATTCGATACAGTTCATCTACAGACGCAAGGTTTCGCATTTTCCATTGCACCAAGCCTACGCGTACAAGGGTTTTATTACCTCCAAATAATATTTCATCCGTTTCATACAATGCATTTTTCCATTCTAATAATGCAGCATAAGCCTTTGAATCTCGATCATCTGGAAGATAGCCCTGAACAATTTTACGCAAGTGAAAATCATTGGCCAGTTGAAAAGTTAAAACAGGATCGAATATTTCTTTCTTTTTTACTTCATCAATATATTGACGTGGTGTTAACTTTTTAGCAACATTTTTATAACCAGGAATTCTACCCCCAACGATGATGGCACGTAAATTCAATGTTTCGCACAACTCCTTACGCGCATCGTATAATCGTCTTCCCAATCGCAACCCGCGAAAGTCTGGATGTACAAAAACATCTATACCATAGAGCGTATCGCCATCGGGATCATGGTTCGTCAACAATCCATTACCCGTTATTTGTTTGTATGTGTGTTTATCTCCATATTTTGAATAGGTAACAATTAAACTAAATGCAGCTGCAATCACTTTACCATTATCCTCAATACAAATTTGTCCTTCTGGAAAATGAGTCAAATGTGATTTTAATTCTTTCTTCGTCCATGAACCACCAATATCAGCATATACGGATTCCATGATTTCACATATGTCTTCGTAATCGCCTATTAAAATATTTCGAATAATTAATTTATGTTCTGAAGTAGCAACTTCAGCATCTTTTTTAGCCATGTTATTCTTGTTTTATCAAACAATTCTATGATATACGAAGTTACGTATCTTATGGTAGAGATAAAATTGAATTGGCTAAAACTACCCATTAAATTATGCCATTCACTATATCCCAATAAATGAAGGTATTAAACCAGTTACTATTGAGTTGATTTAGGTATTAAACGATGGTTTCATACTGTTTTCAATTATTAGCCCATCTTTAAGTTCAGCATACCAAACCAAGGGCATACATTTTACGTTATTGTAATTAAGACAATTATGAAAAATAATATTTTATTGCACCATCATTTTTTATACTGTATGCTTATTTTGTTAGTAAGTAGCAATACACTATTCGCTCAAAAAAAGTCTGATAATGCAAGGTATGTAGACAACGTTTTGCATGTCAAATTAAAAATAGAATTTGCTGAAGCAGCAACAAACGTGACTCAATTAGAAGAAATAAAAAAAACGATAGCACCTTTTCAGTTATTAAGTATTAAACGAACGTATCCCGGAATTGAGAAACCAAATAATCCGGAACATGTAGATTTATCACGTATTTACACGCTATCCTTTTCAAACATTGAACACAATAAACTTCCAACCATCATCCCTCTTTTGCTCAACACCCATTTTTTTGAATATGTTGAAATGCAATACATCAAAGAACAACAAGCACAATTTTATCCGAATGACCCAAAGATTCCAGTATTCCAACAAAATTATTTAAGTAGAATGGGTGCATTTGAAGCATGGGAAATTGAAAAAGGAAATCCAAACGTTGTAATCGGTATTGTTGATACAGGCACCGATCCCATGCACGAAGATTTAGTAAATGCAATTGCATATAATACGGCAGACCCCATCAACGGTTCAGATGACGATAACGATGGCTACATTGACAATTACGTCGGATGGGACTTCGGAAATAATGACAACGATCCTACAATAGGCGCTTCATCCAATCATGGAGCAAAAGTTTCGGGTATTGCAGGTGCAACAGCTAACAATGCTTTGGGAGGGATAGGTATCGGGTTTAATTCAAAAATTTTACCTATTAAAGCGGCGCCAGATAATGGGGGCGGTGCAATAACAAATGGAAACGATGCGATTATATACGCTGCAACACACGGGTGTAAAGTGATTAATTTATCCTATGGTAATACCGGAGGTTTTTCTTCTGTAGATCAAGATGTAATAAATTTTGCAGCCATCAATCATGATGTATTGATTGTTGCGGCGGCTGGCAACACGGATGAAGAGGCCAATTATTACCCAGCTTCTTATGAAAATGTTTTATCTGTTATTGCAATGGATACTATCTTTTCCCCTACTGCAAATAAATATATTGATACGCGTGCAAATTTTTATAATTGGGCTTGCTGTTATAAAGCAACATATAGCAGATCTGTTGATATTGGGGCACAAGGAATGGGTTTATTGACGACAATTCCAAATAATGCATATACCTTACAGGATGGATCATCCGCTGCTTCACCAATAGTTGCAGGCGCTGCAGCACTTGTACGTTCTCATTATCCAAACATTTCTGCATTACAAGCTGCAGAATTATTACGCGTTACGGCTGATGTTGTAGATACCTTTCCTGAAAATGCGCTTTACAAAGAAAAAATGGGCAAAGGCAGAATAAATATCTATAGAGCATTAACAGATACAAAATCGCCTTCTATACGATATAAAAATATGTCGGTTTCAAGTAAAAACAGTTCCTATATTTTTTCAGGTGATACTGTATTTATAACAGCAGATTTCTTTAATTATCTAAGACCAACAAACAATCTCAATATCAACCTTTCATCGTCATCATCCGATCTCTCTATCCTCGTTTCTTCTATCAACTTAGGTATCATTGACAGTTTAACCGCAAAGTCCAATGCAACAAAACCGCTAACATTTTTAATTAATAAAACAGCCACAAACAACGAAACAATTGAACTTAGAATTGGATATTCAGATCCATTGAATGCGTATACAGACTACCAATACTTTACCATTCAAATAAATCCTGCATACACCACTTTATACAACGATCACATACAAACAACCATCACTTCAAATGGTAGAGTTGGATATCAAGATATCAATAGTACGATAGGTATTGGGTTTCAAAGCAATGGTACAAATGTACTATTTGAAGGCGGTTTGATGATTGGTCAAAATTCGAGTACTGTTTCAGATTGTGTACGTGGAAATCCAATGGGAACATCAAACCTAGATTTCAAACCACTCAATAACCCATCTTTTGTAAACCCCACAAAAAAATACAGAGAAACGCTTTCAAGATTCAATGATTCATCTGCTTCCAACCCCAGCCCACAAGGAATCGAATGCATTCAACGATCGTATACCTTTAATGAAACTGGTTTAGAAACAACGGTATTTCTGGAGTATCAAATTATAAATAGATCCAATGCAGATATGGACTCCTTGTATGTAGGTCAATTTATGGATTGGGATGTACAAAATTATTCTAAAAATCGTGCTTGGTTTGATTACGATGCTCGTTTGGGTTATGCCTACGATATCAGTCAAAACAATTTATATGTAGGCTTAAGTTTATTAAGCAATCAAGAGCTACATTATTATGCAATGGATAATTCAGCGGTTGGGGGTAATAATATAGACCCAAATGCTGGTTATGATAAAGCAGAGAAATTTACATGCTTATCGAGTAAAACAGGAAGATCAAAAGCGGGCTATGAACCAACGGGAAACGATATCTCTATGACTATGGCAGGCAGAATAAATCATTTAAAACAAGGCGATACTACAGTCATTGCATTTGCACTACTCACTTCACATACAACTTTATTAGATTTAAAATTACAAGCAGCAGCAGCTATTCAGAAATTCATTGAATTACATACAGGCCCCATTCCATTAAAAGATTCTATTACCTTATGTACGAAAGCAACTTCGGACATATTCATTCAACCCACTCATGGAAATACATTTAATTTTTATGATTCCATTCCAATAAAAACTTCCATTCCAATGCATCAAGGAAAAAACTATTTGATGCAACAGGTTTCAACTGCGGATACGATTTACATTACAAATGCAGATTCTATTTATGAATCTACATTTGTAGAATTTGTTGTGATTGAAGGTACAGCACCTAGTGCTGATTTTACCTATACAACTGCATTTGTAAATGCTGCAACTGAATTTATAAATACAAGTACGCAGTATAATACTGTACATTGGAATTTTGGAGATTCAGAAATTTCAACGGAAGAAAATCCATCTCACATATATAGTTTACCTGGAGATTATATCGTAATACTAAAAGTAGATGATCAAAAACTATGTGTGGATTCGATAAAAAAAACCATCACCATCGTTTCAAATCCCTTATCAATAGAATCATCTAACAACGCATCTGCAGTTTCTTTATTTCCAATTCCGGTAGAAGACATATTGACCCTGCAATTTAGCAACCCTATTTCAAGTACTATAGATGTTGTGGTATATAATGCACTTGGAAAAGTTGTATTTGAACAAAATCAGATTCAAATACAAAACAATCAAGTACAATTACCTGTTGCATCTTTTGAAACAGGTATGTATTTCATTCAATTAAAAAATATACCAACACAACTGAGGTTTATAAAAAAATAATACATTATGTTCAATACCCTATTTGCAGATATAATAACCATTGGTGATGAGATATTATACGGACAAATTACAGATACAAATTCGCAGTGGATCAGTGCAGAGTTGGATAAGCTCGGAATTAAAACACGACAAAAATCTTCGGTGAGTGATACTTCATCTGAAATTATTCGCGTGCTCGAAGAAGCTAGCAAGCGCTCAAAACTCATCATAATTACTGGCGGCTTAGGGCCAACAAACGATGATATTACAAAAAAAACATTATGCACCTTTTTCAATACAGAACTCGTTTGGAATAATGCAGTCATACATCATTTAGAACAGCTTTTTTCAAGAAGAGGTAAAGAATTAAGTGCATTGAATAAACAACAAGCATTGGTACCAGCAAATTGTGAAGTACTTACGAATACAAGCGGAACAGCCCCAGGGATGTGGATGGATGTAAACGATGTTGTCTATATTTCTTTACCAGGTGTACCGTTTGAAATGAAAGGAATATTAAACGAATTTGGTTTTGATAAAATTAAAGCTCGTTTCGAAACACCAATCATTGCACACAGACTTATTAAAACAAGTGGTATTGGCGAATCGAACCTATCTGAAATAATTGCCGATTGGGAAAACACGCTACCTAAACATATTTCATTAGCCTATCTTCCTTCACTAGGAGAAGTGAAATTGCGCCTAACTGCTGTTGGAGAAAATGAAACACAATTGCATAATGAAATTCAAATAGAAATAAATCGTGTACTCCCGCTGATTGAAAAATATGTATTTGGATTTGATGGCGATACGCTGGAAAAATCAATTGGTGATTTATTGAAATCAAAAAATAAAACCATCGCAACAGCCGAAAGTTGTACAGGAGGATATATTGCCCATATACTTACGTCTATACCTGGGGCATCTTCCTATTTTGGAGGTTCAATTGTAGCCTATCAAAATGACATTAAAACACATTTTTTAGACGTACCTGCAGGAATCATTAAACAACATGGAGCTGTTAGTGAAAAAACAGTAGAAATAATGGCCAAACAAATTAAGGAGAAATTTGGCACCACTATTGGAGTTGCTACCAGCGGAATTGCTGGTCCAGATGGAGGAACTCAAGAAAAGCCTGTTGGAACTGTTTGGATCGCCTACGCTGACGATACACAAGTAGTTACTAAGAAATTACAACTATCTACCATTCGTTCATACAATATACGATTGACTGGGGTAGCCGTTTTAAATCTAATACGCGAACTAAATAACTGATATTATATACTTTACGACATATACTAAAACTTTAAAATGCTTTTTTGTTATCCAAGGAGTCAATAAAAAGGTTCGACTTAATAAAAAAAGCGTATTTTTGTGATTAGTAACAAAATAAAATTCCGTCATTCATGGCTTTGGTTGAATTGGTAATGCCCAAAATGGGAGAAAGTGTAATGGAAGGTACGATTTTAACATGGTTGAAAAAGCCAGGTGATCGTATCCAACAAGATGAATCTGTTTTAGAAGTAGCTACAGATAAAGTAGATACAGAAGTACCTTCTCCTTTCAATGGTATT
The DNA here is from genome assembly GCF_937863595.1 of uncultured Cytophaga sp. Classification (GTDB taxonomy): domain Bacteria; phylum Bacteroidota; class Bacteroidia; order Cytophagales; family Cytophagaceae; genus Cytophaga. Next base: position 3,506 of record NZ_CALMGQ010000055.1, on the reverse strand, counting down.
TTAAAAGAAATTCGTGCAAACCAAGGTGACGTTGTTCAAGTAGGAGTTGCTATCGCTCTTATAGAAACAGACGTAAGTCAAGCTTCAAACGCATCCACGTCTACTCCTACTCAAACAGTAGAAGTAAATCCGATTCTGGTACATCAAACAAAAGTAGAATCTAAACCGATTGAAACAACGACATCTACTCCGTCTACGGTTCAACATACACATGCAAAAGGCAATAAATTTTATTCTCCCCTAGTTTTAAATATTGCTCGCAAAGAAAATATTTCATTGTCAGAAGTTGAGCAAATTGAAGGCACCGGCAAAGATGGACGGGTTACCAAACACGATTTATTTGATTATTTAGAAGCGAAAAAAACAGGGAAAATTCCTATTCCTCAAGTTAAGCAACAAAAAGAAACTACTGCCCAAACGATTACTCCTCCCACCTCCAATTCGGATGAGACAAAGTATGTAAGTAAACCTGCAGCTTCACACAGTGGCAATGTTGAAATCATACAAATGGATCGCATGCGCAAAATGATTGCGGATAGAATGGTTGAATCAAAACGTATTTCTCCGCACGTTACATCATTTGTTGAAGCAGATGTTACAAATATTGTTTATTGGAGAAACCGCTGGAAAACTGATTTCATGGAACGTGAAAGCGTTGCGCTTACTTTTACTCCTATTTTTATAGAAGCAGTTGTCAAAGCAATTAAAGATTATCCAATGGTAAACATTTCCATTGATGACGATAAAATCATTTTAAAAAAAGACATTAATATTGGTATTGCCGTAGCACTTCCAAATGGCAATTTAATTGTTCCTGTTATTAAAAATGCGGATCAATTGAATATTGTAGGTCTAACAAAAAAAGTGAACGATTTAGCAAAACGCGCACGTCAAAATAAATTAACAGCAGATGATTTAACAGGTGGAACGTATACCATTTCTAATGTTGGATCTTTTGGAAACTTAATGGGTACGCCTATTATTGTTCAGCCACAGGCGGCTATTTTAGCACTAGGTGCAGTTGTCAAAAAACCTGCCGTAATTGAAACTCCACAGGGCGATACATTAGGCATTAGACACATGATGTTCTTGTCGCACTCATATGATCACAGAGCCATTGACGGTTCTTTAGGTGGAATGTTTGTTAGACGCGTAGCTGATTACCTTGAAAAATTTGACGTGAATAGAAAAATATTTGTTTGATTTTTCAAATAAAAAATATAATACACTAAATGACTTCGGATATATATTATTTGAAGTCGTTTTGGTTTATAATCCATTTATCATTTCTTTTTACCCTGAGAGAACCTTTAAAAAAGAGCTCTTCTTGCATTCCCTTTAAACTTCAAATATTCTCAGCATTAAAAGGGTTTGAACACCAACGGAATCGATTTACAAACAGTTGCATTTCAAAGGCATTTCGCCATTCAGGTTAAACATAAAAAATTTCAAAATGAAACATTTTGGATACCAATTAGAAAATATGGTTTTATGGAATGGCTTAACAAAAGGGGTAAAAAAAAATCGATTAATTTATGGATCCAACCATGTAAACATTCTTCTTTTATAGTTGATGTTAGTGCAAACACTGGAATCTATTCATTGTTAGCAAAAACAGTTAATTCCAACTCTAAGGCATATGCATTTGAACGTGTAAATAGAGTGTACCAAAAATTAAGAGAAAATATTGAATTACATAAATTCGATATACATACGTATGAAGTTGCATCGTCAAATTCAGATGACGAAGCACCGATTTACGATACCGATTCAGAACATACCTATTCTGTTACAGTAAATCAAAATATGTATTCTGCAGATACAAAAGTTATAGCAACAACCATTCAGACAATTAAGCTAGATACATTTATTAAACAACATAATATTTCGAATATTGATCTAATAAAAATTGATGTAGAAACGTATGAAGATGAATTTTTAGAAGGATTCTTAGAATACATACACCAATTTAAACCAAGTATGCTTGTAGAAATTTAACGGATGATGTCGCACGAAAAAATTCAAGTTTTAGTGATAGATCTAAATTATTTATATTTAAATATAGACGAAGATGGCGGAATACCCCAAGTTACATCGTTATAAAAAAATGATTATTATAATTATCTTTTTTGCAATGTATCGGTAGCGAACAAATTAAATTTATTATAGGAATATATCTGTTTAGTTTCTAAACCCTCTACGAAACTTTATTTTGATGCAAAAAATAATCGCATTTACCTTTAACAAAATTCCATAAACTCTTATAAAATACAAATGCTAATATTTTTTGATATTTGAATATGAATCAAGGGTCTTTACAAAAATGCCTATTTTGAAAATATCAAAATAGGCATTAACATGAAATTAAATCAATCTAGAAAAGTTTTATCAATGATTATTACCTAAGACTTGAAGCCAACCTTTATGTTCTACTTGTCCACAGCCTGTTTTTACATAATAATAATACATTCCATCTTCTGTATTTTCTGCTGACCAAGTGCCATCATAATTATTTGCCTCATAAATCCTATTTCCCCATCTATTTACTATTTCTAGATAGGTACCCTCTGAAAACATTTTATTCGCACGGTTATATTCTTCAACAACTTTAAATTGATCGTTCATGCTGTCTCCATTCGGAGTAAGTAAATTTGGGAAAAATAACTGTTGTTTATCGATTGCATCCACTTCAATAGTATCAGAAAATGTTTTGCAACCAGGTTTTGCCTTATCTTCCACATACACATAATAGATGTTCTTTTTACCCGTAGGATTTATCTCTAAATTATTTGTAGTAGTTGTATTTTCTTGATTCGTAAATGCATTTTTCCAATGGTATAGATAATCCCCAATCATCGGAGTTGGATTTACTTGTACGGTACGAGTAATCCCAATACAAAGTGTATCTAATGGACCTTCTATCGATTGAATTTTAAATCCTGGGATACCTGCATGCACAATAATCGTATCGGACATATCATCACCACATTCACCAGATACCGTATAAACAAATGTATAATCGTTTCCATCCTCTAGCCCTGAAACCCGAACATTTATGGAATCGGCCTTGGAATCAAAATGTATATTTGAATCAAATATGCTCCAAATACCCCTACCATGAATTGGTGTATTGGTAGCTAAATCAACGTATTTGTTACAAACAATTCTATCTAAACCTAATTTGACCGGTGAGTTATATGGACGAGCATGAATTGTAAAATCAATGGCTTGGTTTGATACACATCCTTCGTTGGTTTTAAATTGCACCGAATATTCTCCAGGAGTAGTAATATCTAGTTTAGTGAAGAAACCTAAAGAAACAGATCCATTAAACCATTCAAAACTTCCATCGTAACCTGAAATTTCTGCATTCATTGTTACTCTTTCTCCAGAACAAATATCTGTTCTGCCACTAGATATTAACTTAGGCAGTGGTGGAATTGGATTTAAAGTAACAGCAACTACTGCGGAAACAGGAGATGTACAAGTACTTGCAGATGTATATA
>NZ_CALMGQ010000054.1 GCF_937863595.1 uncultured Cytophaga sp. | reverse complement strand
GTACTATTGAAACCTCATATTATATTCAAGCAATTAATTTACCTTTAGTATCAATTTTTATTGATTATAATAACGATGGTTATTTTAACGAAGACAACGAATTTTATCAAACTACCGTTGCAAGTACATATCGATATAACAATGTTACGATAACTGTTCCTTCAAATGCAGTCTGTGGTAAAACCCGCTTAAGAATAGTGCAAAGTGACAGATCCCCTTATCCAAGCGCTTGTTCAAAGGCAACCTTGGGTGCCAGTCTTATTTTTAAAGATTTTATTATCACGATTGCTCAATCACCTGGTTGTAATCTTTCCTACAGTGATACAATAGGAATAGCAACCTGCAGTGCAAATGCTACAGGTTCACTGCAAGTTTTACCAATAAACGGCCTAGCACCATATCACATTCAATGGAACACCGGTAATTCAGCAGATACTTTGTTTGCCTTATCAGGCTTAGCAGCGCCTGCACGTCACCGTGCTACCATTACAGATTCTGCTGGTTGTTCCATCCGCACGGCTATGCTACAAATGACGCAGCCTTTTCCTTTGCGCATTGATACGTCATTTAAAACAAGCCCTGTATTTATTGCATATAGTGGAGGTACAAGACCCTACCGAGCGGAGATCACAGGAGATAAAACAGATACACTATATACTGTAAATGATACGATCTTTTTACCAGATGTTTCCCAAGGCAATTATACCATTGTTGCGACAGATAAAAATGCCTGCGATCCGCAAACGTATGTGTTTAATCAAGGAATATTAGGCACCGAAAATCCAATAAACAAACCCACAAAAGTTATTTTATACCCAAATCCAGCTACCAATTATGTCCAAATGTCGGGTATAAAGAATAAGGCATTTATAAAGTTATGTAGTATTGACGGTCAAATCGTATTTGAAACAACAAGCACGAATCAACAGCAGCTGTTTTTACCAAATCTACCATCGGGCCTATATTTTGTTACAATAGAAGAAGAAAATCAACGTGAAACGATTAAACTCATTATAAAGTGAAAAATAAATTAACATATGTTAACATGTTAGATAATAATTGGTTACTTAATACTATTTTTTGTATTAATATATAAAATATGTTTACATTCGCCTAGCTATCGCCCACTATGGATAAAAAAGTAATCGTCCTTTTTTTCTTACTCGCACTATGTGTATGTAGGTATAGCCATGCGCAGACCAATCCTTTTTATACGGTTACACAGGAAAATATACGACCAGATTATACGAATAATTTCGAAGTTGTCAATAATATATATGCTGGTAATACCTATAACCCTATTTACCCTGCCTATACTACTTTTCTAACAGATGGCTATGTGTTGGAAAATATCACAAGTTTCAAGCATATTCAGGGCTTACCAATTGGTTTTAAGTTTCCGTATGCGGGTCAGGAATTTGATATATATGCAATCAATGCAAAAGGCTATATCGTATTAGGAAAATCCTGGGAAGGAGGGATGACGGTGTATGCAGATACATTAATAGAATCTTCCACAGATACTGTTTTTACGCAAAAGAATAAATATTTAATCTCTGGTTTGTATACAGGAAAGAATATGGATTTTACTGGGGATATTTTTATACAAGTATATAAAGGAGGCTTTGTTAGGGAGAGAAGATTAAAAATAACAGTCATAAGTAGCAGGATATTAACGCATGGAGCACTTATATTATCTACAAACAGTTTTGAATTAAAAGAAACAGGAGAAATGAATGTAATACCTTCTGTTGACATTCAAAATAATGCTGGCCAAAATAGTTTTAATTCTTATGGATCGATTATCCAACGAGATGGTACAGGTAAAGATAATTATTTATTTGGAGTTGGATACAATTCAGATGCTTGGTCGCATACGCAACAAAAATATTCATCGAACATAGATTTTAAATATGGTATACTCAGAGATACGATTTTACCACCTGTAACTCAACAAACGTATATCATTTATTATCAGCCTGTAAAATCAACTGTTAGCTGTCCCATTCTCATTCGTTGGCATGCGAACCCACCGGGTGTATATGCTGATTCAGCCTATATAGCCAATGATTACGAGGAGCTGGAAGGAGATACTCTTGAAACCTCAGATAGGGTATGGTGGTATAGTGATATGCGTGACAGCTTACGCTTTGATGTATATTTGGGTACGGATGAAGTAAGCATGCCCTTGTATAAAGCAGGTCTAGAGTCAGATACCTTAGAGCCTTATCTTTATAGTTTTGTGAAAGGGATGGTAAAACTGAAACTGGATAGTTTAGCGCCAAGCCAGAAATATTTTTTACGAATCCATAGCATTAATCCATCTGGGGATACTACGGTTTGCACAACGTTTTTTTACACGAAACCAAATGAAGTAACTAAAAATTATTGCCGAACCGATGACTATATTTTTGAGCAAGGAAATGAAGCATTTACCGATTGTTTTTTAGATTTGAATACCCTACATTATAAGCTAGATTACGATCAGTCTTACCTAGGTTTGTACTATCAAACAAGTATTCCCGATACGGGTAGTTGGACAACTACCTTGCAACAAGGACAAGCGTATACACTTCAACTAAGTTGCCCCAAATGGAATTATTTACCAGCAACATCTTTTATGGCATCCGTATTTATGGATTACGATCAAGATGGCGTTTTTGATCATCCAGATAACAATAATGACAACCATACCTTTGGAATTAGCGATACGTTGTATAGGCCGCTTATATTTTCGATACCTAAAAATGCAGTATTGGGCAAAACAAGGTTGCGCATAGCTGTAAGAGTATTCTGTAATAATTGTTACTTTCCTACTGCTTGTGAGATAGGGTTGGAGTCAGGTAGCACCTATGTTTTTTACAGTGACTTTACCATTACCATTGCACCAGCGCCTGGTTGTAATCTTTCGTATTCGGATTCTATTGTAACACCAAACTGTGCAACAAATGGTAACGGAACTTTCAATATTATACCTAATGGAGGTGAAGAACCCTATCACCTACAATGGAACACAGGTAATCTAGCAGATACCTCTTTTACATTGTCCAATCTTGCGTCCCCCATGCGTCATCGCTCTACGATTACAGATTCTGCTGGTTGTTCCATCCGCACGGCTATGCTACAAATGACGCAGCCTTTACCTTTGCATATAGATACATCATTTAAAACAAACCCAGCATTTATTGCATTTAGTGGTGGTACAAAACCCTATCGTGTAGAGATTACAGGAGATAAAAGCCAAACACTATCTTCTGTGAAGGATACCATCTTTTTACCAGATATTTCACAAGGGAATTATACGATTGTTGCTACGGATAAAAATACCTGCGATCCGCAAACGTATGTGTTTTCAAATAGAGATACAGCAAATTACATACAACAAGATTTTGTATTATATCCCAACCCTGCAAACGATTACATTCAGATAGCTGGTATCGATCAATTTGCAGAAATAACAATTTACAGCAGCGATGGCAAAAAAGTATTTGAAGGAATTAGTACCAACCGACAGATAATAACTTTACCCTATATAGCAGCGGCTTTGTATTTGGTTCGCATTGAAGAAGGTGCTCGAACAAAAACAATTAAACTGATCAAAAAGTAGAAATTAACAAATGTTAATTCATTTATATTTAATATGTTAAATAATTGTTGTGTGAGTGTTTATTAAAAAAAAGATTTTATATTTGAATCAGCTAGGATTATTTTAGTATACATAAGATATTTTAATAATATCAATTATTGTTTAGATTATCTTGATGGATTTTGTTTCGTGGGATAAAGCCGAAAGCCTATAATAGCATGGGGCATTGCTCCAAGAATCAGATAAAATTATCTATTAATATAAATCTTAAAAACCTTATTAAATATCAATGGATGGGGCTTATGGATAAATAAAGGAATAATATAGAAGGGAGGAGTTTGCGGGATGCAAATAAGATCCGGATACAGGGAAACCACAGCTTGCGTCTGAAAACTAAGACTGAAGGTTCCCCTTTTGTATCGCATCCGGAAAGAACAGTTGTGTGTTGTATTTTTATTCAACATACAATATGATTTTTCCAAACAACATGGTTATTGTGGTTCTTTTATACGGATATGCAATATAGGATGTTGTAACATCTAATTAGTCGTCCCTTAAAAAGCCACTTTTTCAAATCTAGGGAATAGATTTATTAGGG
>NZ_CALMGQ010000053.1 GCF_937863595.1 uncultured Cytophaga sp. | reverse complement strand
TTCCAATCAAACTCATGATTTAAATTCAAAGAAATAGTTTCTAAATATTTCAGTTTTGAAATTGACGCTGGAAAACTATCCATAGCGATATCATAGATACCAATCCTTTTTAAAGTAGAAATGTCAAATAGTTGAAAAGGAAATTCCTTAAATGCATTCTTTCCTATGTATAACTCTTCCAGTAATAATTGATTGAAACTCCTTGGTAAGTATTTTAATAAATTATCACCTAATGAAATACTTTTCAAATGATCCAATGCACCTATTGATTCTGGCAATGAGACAAGTTGATTATTATACAAGTCAACCCTTTCAAGTTCATTTAAGAAGCATAATGATTGGGGCAATACGTTTAAATCATTATCATGCAAATCTAATATTTTCAAACTCTTTATGGAATCTAAATTGTCGGGCAAGGTAGAAATTGAATTTCTGCTTAAATCAAGAAATGTGAGTACATGTAATTTCTTTATTTCATCAGAAATTTTTATGAGTCTACAATTACTTATTTTAAGGTATTTAAGCGAAACCAATCCTCCAATCTCCTTGGGCATAATCTTCAATACACAATATTCTAATATTAAAGTATCTAAAAGTGGAAGTTGTGATAACGTTTTAAAAAAAATTGGGTAATTAAAATCAGAATCTAGTTGACTGAATTCTATCTTATTGATTTTATTAAATTTCACCAAATCAATTATAGTATCTTTATTTTGAGTATTGTAAAAATTTAGGCTTAATGATCTCACATTATCTGGCTGCTGAAGTGCATCATTTAAATCATAAAAATGTGTTTGCTGCGCAGAACAGAATATTGCTACACAAGAAAAAATAATCGACAAAACTCCTTTCATATAACGTACATACACATTCAGGAAACAAGGTAACTTTTCTAAAAAAATTCTCACCATAAAAAAACTGTAAAACAGATCAAACATCACATTCAAATTGGGAATACTTGAATAGAATTGATGTATTTCTAACCCCAGGCATTAAGCCTTCAACTTTAAGCTTTAAACGGATCACTTCTTCGCAAACTTATACCCTATTGTAAATCCAAAACGAAAAGGTACAGCAATAGAGCTACTAAACACACCCGTAAATGCCGTATTGTATTTTTCATTCTCGCCCGACCAATTATTGGAAACTGAACGGTACCCTATGCCGATGCCTCCATAAATATCGACTGTCCAGCCTCTATGTCTTTGATCGAACATAACCCTATCCCCGATTAAAAATGAATATTCAATACGATTTTGAATTTGATTTAAATGAACAGGCATTAAATTAACCGTTTGAGTAAAGTCTATAAAATTATTCTCATACGAATAATAGCCATAACGCAATTCATGTGCAAAGTATAGCATACCATATTCTTGATCTTTTTTATAAAATTTTTGACGAATATACAATTCAGCGGCTTTATAAAACAGCGTATTGGTAGGCAACTTGAAATGATTGTTAAACATGGGTTTATAAATAACCATACCGCCAATTTCATACCCCAAACGTTCTTGAAAATAATATTCAACACTTACTGGAAAAGAAGAAGCTAACACATAAAATGGATTTGAAGAAACAATCCATGCACGTGCTTCATTTACTCTTGGAGTAAAATATCTAGATTTCTTCTTTGGCGAAACATATTTGGGTTTTTCTGAAGCAGTTAACGTATCCGCTACAACAACTTTAACCTTAGCTGAATCTGCGCTTAAATCAGGAGTTTCGTTTTCATAAAACGTTTTGTAATAACCAGCAATCGTTCCATCTTCATTGTATAAAGTCCACAAGCCAACTTTATTGCCATTCTCCAGTTGACCTTCCATCTTAGCTTTACCATTTGGATAGAAGCCTTTATACAAACCCTTCCCACGAACATATACACAAGTACCTTCTAACTCTCCATTTTCCAAATAATAATTCCAAATACTTTCATGCTGGTCGTTTATAATTTTACCTTCAGTACGTAAAGATCCTCCCTCATAATATTCCCTGTAAATCCCCTCCCCATTCACGTAGTTTGTTTCGCCTTTAAATTGACCCGACTTATAATATATTTTCCACGAGCCATCTTTATTTCCATCATTCATTTGCCCTTCGGCACTTACAATTCCGTTTTCATGATAATATTTCCAGATGCCTACACTTTTGCCATTTTTATATTCTCCTTCACTAGCAATTTGTCCATTAGGATAATAAAATATCCATTTACCAATTTTCCGTCCATCAATTTCTTCCCCGCTTGCTAAGATAGATCCATCCTCGTGATAATAGGTCCAAACCCCAATACTCTTTCCATCCTCAATTGTGCCGGATGCCTTTATTTTACTTGAAGGATAGAGTTCCATATATGAACCTTTGTCATTGACATAGGTAGCCATGGCTTTTAGTAAGCCATCTTCATAATAATAACTCCAACTACCGTTTCGCTTATCATTCAAAAAATCGCCCTCACTTCTGATTTTTCCATTTTCAAAATAATATCTCCAAGTACCTTCTTTCTTACTTGCTATGGAAATACCTTCCATGCTAATATTTCCGTTTTCAAAATAATATTTCCAAACTCCCTCTTTCTCCCCAGCAACCATAGATCCGGCCATCTTTCTATTTCCATTCTCATAGAAAAACTCCCAACTACCATCTGCCTTGTTTTTTTTATACGTACCCGCAGATTTTAGTTGTTTATTTTGATAGTATGATTTATAACTACTATCACGTACTTGAATATTTTTCTTTAAGACATAAAATTCTTCTTGTACATTTTTTTTATTGTAATCATAAAAAGTTTGTACACGCTGATATTGTTGACCAAAACTAAAAAAAGAAAAGCACATACAAGACATCAAAAAAAGGATGCATTTGTATGTGCTTTTACTATATGGATATGTATTCACTTAACCTTGTTTTGCAGCTTGAATTTTTGAAATCACTTCTTTTTCAACCCATTTTTTACCCCAATTTTCTAATTCTTCTTTCGTATATAAAGCAGAGAAAAAGATAACTTTTTGAAAACGTGGAGGCAAATATTCTTTCCAGTTTGTACCACCAGTGGCTTCTAGGAAAGTTTTATTTTTAATTAAATGAACAAGAGCATATTTGTAATGCATTAATGGCCAGTCGATATTGATATGCTGATCTAATGTTTTAAGAGCTTGTTTAACGGTTTCATTTGCTTGATCTTCTAATGAAAGACGTTTATATACAGACCAAACATTTCTTGATTTGTATTCGTATGCTAATTGAACCAGCTTGTTGCTGTATTCTTCTTCGAATTGCCTTAAAGTCAATGTTTTTTGTCCTGTTTTGGTATCCGTTGCACCTTTTTTCCAATACAATTCTTCAAATAACTCTTCAATGGTAGAATAGTCATCGTATTTGTCGCGCATGTCATTATGAACTAGATTTATCAAATCAGTACATGCTATTTCAACCATTCTATATTGAACAGATTGGAAGCCTGAAGCAGGATTCAAGGCAACTCGGAATTTTAAAAACTGGTCTTGATCTAAACCGACTGATATAATTTCAAACGAATTTATTAATTGTCCAAAATACCAATTACAACGCTCTATCCGCTTTAAAAATATGGCAGCTGTAATTGTATCGGTAGTCTTTACTTGATTCAATTCATGCATCACCAACTTAAAATACAGTTCTGTGATTTGATGATACACAATAAAAACCATCTCATCTGGGTATGCTGTACGCGGATTTTGCAGTGTCAACAAACTTTCCAAGCGTATATAGTCCCAATATTTCACATAATTTGAATACAATAAGCCCTCTAAATGAGTAACAACTTGTTGACCATCTTCATTATAATGCGCTGTTAATTCTTCAATTAATTCAGGTATGCTCTTTTCTATGACTTTACCGTGCATCGTTTCTTTTTATTTTTCGTTAGAATACGTATGATATAAGTAAAAAACACTCTTTTAAATATATTAAGATCAAACTATACCTTAGTTTAAGTTTATAAAGATACAATGAAAATGTAATTATTAGAGGTAGTGTAAATATCAAAATTTAATTATTCAAATCAAATGAGTAAGCTCAGCAAATTCGTAATAATTTAATATATTGAATTAGACAATAAAAGCCATGAAAACAAGCACATATTCACAACCAGATTACTATAATATAGACGATCTTTTAACGGATGAGCATAAATTGATTCGTCAATCGGTACAGTCTTTTATGAATAAAGAAGTCAAACCGATTATTGAAGATTATGCACAACGTGCTGCTTTCCCTGAGCATTTAGTTAAACCATTTGGTGCATTAGGTATATATGGACCTACAACACCAGCAGAATACGGTGGTGGCGGACTCGATTACATTTCGTATGGTATCATGATGCAAGAAGTAGAACGCGTGGATTCAGGCATGCGATCCATGGTTTCTGTTCAAGGATCTTTAGTTATGTTTCCTATTTTTAAATATGGAAGTGAAGAACAAAAAAAAACATACTTACCCAAACTTGCCTCTGGAGAACTGTTGGGTTGTTTTGGTTTAACAGAGCCAGATCATGGATCTAATCCAGCAAGCATGACAACATCGTTAAAAGACATGGGCGACTATTATCTTCTAAATGGCGCCAAGATGTGGATTACCAATTCACCCAAAGCAGACATTGCTGTTGTATGGGCAAAAGATGATGAAGGCAGAATTAAAGGTGTAATTGTTGAACGCGGAATGGCAGGTTTCACCACACCAGAAATACATAATAAATGGTCGTTGCGAGCAAGTATAACTGGTGAATTGGTATTTGACAATGTTAAAATCCCTAAGAAAAATCTATTACCCAAAGCAGATGGTTTGAGCGGTCCGCTGAAATGTTTGGACTCTGCACGGTATGGTATAGCATGGGGTGCATTAGGTGCAGCCATGGAATGTTACGATATTGCAAAAAAATATGCAATGGAACGCATTCAATTTGGTAAGCCCATAGCTAGCTTTCAATTAACCCAAAAGAAATTAGCAGAAATGTTAACGGAAATAACCAAAGCACAATTATTGGTTTGGAGATTGGGAATGCTGAAAAATGAAGGCAAAGCGAATGCCGGTCAAATATCTATGGCAAAGCGAAACAATGTTGACATGGCGTTGAAAGTTGCTAGAGAAGCGCGACAAATATTAGGTGGAATGGGCATTACAGGCGAATTCCCAATTATGAGACACATGATGAATTTAGAATCTGTTGTAACATATGAAGGTACGCACGATATTCATTTATTGATTACAGGTCATGACATCACTGGGATAAATGCGTTTAAGTAACTTCGCAATTATGAGTTATGAATTATACATTATGAATGAATACTGTTTGAATTCTATAGTTATAATTTAATCTATTTAAGTTATAACTATTCATAAAAAGTAAACTTTTATAAACATTCATAATTACCATGAACATCGACTGGAGCTTTGTATTAATCGTATTCACGGGTTTATTTGCCATTATCAATCCTATTGGCAATGTACCTATATTTATAAGTTTTGTAGATAATTTTAGTCGTGCACAACAAAAAGTAATTGCATTAAAAGTAGTTTCAGTCGGGTTTATAATCTTAACAGTATTTGTAGTGTTTGGATATACGTTATTTAATGTTTTTGGAATAAGTATTCAAGCATTTAGAATAACCGGTGGCCTGCTGATTTTAAAAGTAGGCTTTGATATGATACAGTCAAAGCCCAAAGATCCTGCTGCATTAGCGTCAATGAATGAATCAACAGATATGGGTTTCGCGATATCTCCATTAGCTACTCCTATTTTAGTTGGGCCAGGCACATTATCTACAGCTGTTAGTTTTGTAGGTGTGAGCAATAAAATCGAAAATAGTATTATTATCATTCTCTGCTCAGCAATCATTTTAACAATTTCTTATTTCGTATTCATATCCTCAACTACATGGGTAGAAAAAATTGGAAAAGAAGCACTGAATGTGGTTACTAAGATCATGGGTTTACTCATTGCATCTATAGGTATTCAAATGATCATTACTTCCATTGAAGAACTCTTAGTTCATTATAAGTTATGAATTTTGAATTGCCAATCATTCCAACTATAGCGATACCGATTATCATTTAAGGCTTACAGCACGAAATTATTTACCATAACGGCCCTATATCGCTCAAAAAAAAACATTAACCATTCATAATTTCAAAAAATTGAGTTCTATACAACATATTCCTGGCGCATCATCTAGCGCAGAGCAACAACAAATTGATGTAAAAATCAATGAGGTAAAACAATTGCAAGAAGAATTAAAATACTTACAAAAAGCTATACCAGAAGCTGTAAGTGCTTATCAAAAAACTGTAGCTCCTATCTCTGAAAAAATTCAATTATTACAGAAAGAGAAACTCATTTCCCTTGATATATATATTCATGAAATAAAATTTACTAAAAGAGAACTAGAAATCATTGATACATACATGAGTGCAGAAATTGCTCAATGGATTTATCAAAATGGAAATGATATTGAATTAGAAGACTTGTTTAGTACCTATGCCCACATGCATTTTGAAGAACATGCTAAAAAAGCAAACACGCCTTTTTCTGACTTCTTTTCAGATGAATCTAATTTTAATGATTCGGAAAATCAAGAACCTAATTCTAAAAAGAAAAGCGCTGCTGAACGAAAGGCAGAGAAAGAAAAAGCGATTCAGCAAGAACATAGAAAGAAATCCATACGGGCGATATACATCGATTTAATAAAAGCATTTCATCCCGATACCGAACAAGACCCTGAAAAGAAATTAGAGAAAGAAGAAATTAGTAAAAAGATTACGGAAGCCTATGGAAAGAATGATCTTTTCACCTTAATTAATCTTGAAACACAATTTTTAGAGCAACAAACAAGTAGATTGCAAAACATGAAGCCAGAAGCGGCCAAAAGTTATATTGCCATGCTCGACAATCAAATTAAGGAATTAAAGGAAAGTCTTCGAGAAATAAAAACTGAACATGATTCTTTATTTATAGATATGTGCAAACCCAAAGCTAAGCCTGAAAAGTTCTTGCGCAAAGTTAAAAAAGAATTACAAGAAGGTGTTCAGATTTTAAGTCAGCAAATCATCATTCTGCAACATGTAGACCCAAGTATTAAATCTGATTTATTGTTTGAAATGGAACGACAGAATGGACGGAAGTAACGAAAAAAAAGGTCTGAATACTTCGTATCCAGACCTAATAAAATTACAACAAATTAAAACTTATCTACTCCAATCAAACCGATCCAAATTCTCAATTGCAGCCTGCAATAATTGCACACTCAATTCTACATCTTGCTTATTAACCATTTCTATAACCTGATGTATATGTCTTGTAGGAATAGATATAGCGCCTGCAATAGATCCATTTTTACCATTGCGTTGCAAAGGTGCAGTATCGGTACCTCCTGCTACAAGAATCTCTGGTTGCCATGTTATATTGCGTTCTTGTGCTTGTTGCTTTAGGTATGCAATCATTCTGTAATCACAGATTGTGGAAGAATCTAATATTTTAATTGCAGTTCCTTTACCTAATTCTGTACATTTTTCATGTGCACGCGCACCTGGCACATCATATGCTATTGTTGTATCTAAAGCAATTGCAAAATCTGGATTAATGCTATGTGCTGCTACACTTGCACCTCTCAAGCCCACTTCTTCTTGCACTGTAAATACGGCATAAAAATCATACGGAACCTCTTGGTGTTGCAACCTTCTTAATGTTTCAATCAAAATAAATACAGATATGCGATTGTCCAATGATTTACAGTTGATGCAATCGCCCATTTCAATTAAAGATCGTTCACGTGTTACTGTATCACCAATACTTATGTATTGTTCCACTTCTTCTTTTTTCATACCAAGATCAATGAAGAAATCTTCAATCTTCGCAGGTTTGTTTTTCTCTTCAGGAGTCATTACGTGAATAGGCTTCGCTCCCATTACACCAATTACATCTTTCTTACCATGAACTATTACACGTTGCGCTGTCAATGTTTTCGGATCAAAGCCACCAAGACATTGAAAGCGCAAAAAACCTTGATCGTCAATATGAGAAACGATGAAACCAATTTCATCCATGTGAGCAGCAACCAATACTTTTTTGCTTTCCGGATTGCGGACACCTTTTTTTAATGCAAATACATTCCCAATATTATCAACCCAAACGTGATCGACTAAATGCTCTACTTCTTTAATTACAAGTGTGCGTACAGCTTGCTCATATCCTGGAACTCCAGGAGTTTCGCAAATATTTTTCAATAAGTTAATATCCATTTTAAATTATGTTATAAGTAATACGTTTTATGTTTTAAGAAAACAAAACACAGATTCACATCCATTAATTTATGTATTCCCAATTATAAAAAAAGCCCAATGAACAATTATTCAAAGGGCTTTTCTATATTTTTTGAATAAATTAACTATTCAACAATTCCTAACTTCAAACTATTTGCAAGCTGGATATCCGCCATGGGCATTGACGCCGTAGTGACATAGATATCTCCTTTCTTCAAAAGTCCTTTATGTACTAGGGTTTTCTTAACAGCTTCGATAGATTCATCTGTAGTTGTGAATTTGTCGAATTTAAATGCTTGTACACCCCACACTAAATTCATTTGATTTGTTAATTGCTCATCGTGTGTTGCAATGTAAATATTCGCTTTAGGTCTATGGCTTGCAATTCTGAATGCAGAATATCCAGACTGAGATAAACCAATAATTGCTTTTGCATTAACTTTATCCGCTAATTCACATGCAGAAGCAATAACGCTATCACTTGTGTTAGTAATATCATCTACTGTTTTCTTGTTGTAGATATCCGCTTCTTTTTCTACCGCTTGACAAATACGAGTCATTGATTTCACTGTAAGCACAGGATAGTTTCCTGAAGCAGTTTCAGCTGACAACATAATAGTATCAGCACCATCAATAATTGCATTCGCAACATCACTTGCTTCAGCACGTGTAGGACGAGCATTTGAAATCATGCTTTCCATCATTTGAGTAGCAACAATTACTGGCTTACCCAATTCATTACACTTGCGAATAATCATTTTTTGGATCATCGGCACATCTTCCATTTGAAGCTCAACACCTAAATCACCACGAGCAACCATTATTGCATCAGATGCTTCAATAATTGCGTCAATATCTTTCACAGCTTCCGGTTTTTCAACCTTTGCAATTACTTTACATGCTTTACCATGTTCTTTAACAATTGCTTTTAATTCATTTAAATCAACTGCGCTACGAACAAAAGACAAAGCAATCCAGTCAACTTCATTCTTAAGACCGAACAATAAATCTTCTTTATCTTTATCTGTTAATGAAGGCTCCGAAACGATTGTGTTAGGTAAATTGATTCCTTTACGAGATTTCAAGATACCACCATAAACAACCACACACGTAACTTCGCCGTTACCCGTTTCCAACACTTTCAATTCGATATTACCATCATCAATTAAAATAGCATCGCCTTTTTTAACATCAGAAGTAAGCATTTTATAAGAAGTACTAATTTTATCTTTAGTACCTAACATTTTTTCTTTTGTAATAATAATCTTTGCACCCTCAACAAGTTCAACACCATTATTTTCAACTTCGTCGGTACGAATTTTAGGACCTTGTAAATCTTGAAGAATTGCAATGTTTACATTTTGTTCTTTTCTAATTTCACGAATTGCGTTGATTACACCTTGGTGTACTTCATGTGTTCCGTGAGAAAAATTCAATCTGAAAATATTCGCACCAGCTTGAACCAACTCCCACAATTTCTCTTTCGTGTTACATGCTGGACCTACAGTAGCAATAATCTTTGTTTTCTTGTTTACCATGTTAATACTTAAATAAATATTAGATTATCCTTCGATTTTAATTCACTTACATCTATTACTTTAATGTATTGAATACTATTGCAATTTTTTAATTGCTCTAACATCCAAAACTCATCAAATATACAACCTTCATCAAGAATATGAATAAAATAATCATAATCCTTTAATTCTGGAATGAGGTAAGGTTTCGCAATATTAGTAAATTCAATTGATTTATTTTTCAAAAGTCTTACTTCACTATATTCAGTTGAATATAGATATGTACTAACCAATATGTTACAATCATTTTGAAATTGTAAATTTATATCATCCGACTTAATCAAGTGCATTTTCAACAATTGATTTATATTCCATGCAAGTTTATACTCCTTTGCAGAAGAAATAATACCAAGCATTTTGAAACTATAATCAAAATCTACTACAAGTTTATTTGCTTTCATCTATAATTAAAGATCAATTTTAGAAAACATTCTATATTAAAGTTGAATTGTTAATAACTAAATTTACGAATTGAAATTATAATAACACGTAAATTTAGAATGAAATCGCCGATTTTAGAATCTATTTATCAACCAATAGAAAAGAATCCTAAAAATAGTTTGCCAAACTAGCATAAAATTCATTTCTTTGCCCCGTGTTTTACTAAAAAATGTAAAAAAATGTCAGAAATCGCACAAAAAGTAAAAAGCATCATCGTTGAGAAATTAGGTGTTGAAGAATCAGAAGTTACTACTGAAGCAAGTTTCACTAATGACCTTGGTGCTGATTCATTAGATACTGTTGAATTAATTATGGAATTCGAAAAAGAATTCAACATTTCTATTCCAGATGAACAAGCTGAAAACATTACAACTGTTGGTCAGGCAATTGCTTACCTAGAGCAACACGTTAAATAATTTCTATCTAAATCATTCATTAAAATCCGGTAAATTCTAATCATGAATTTAAAAAGAGTTGTTGTAACGGGGTTGGGTTCATTAACACCCATTGGAAATACTGTTCCTGAATATTGGGATTCTCTAATTAAGGGGGTTAGTGGCGCTGCACTGATTACAAAATTCAATCCGGAGAAACACAAAACGAAGTTTGCGTGTGAACTTAAAGGCTTTAATGTCGAAAGTTTCATTGAAAAAAAGGAGGCTCGTAAGATGGATCCTTTTACGCAATACGCCGTAGTTGTTGCTGATGAGGCGATTAAGGATGCTAAGATTACAGCAGATCTTGATCATGACCGAATTGGTGTGATTTGGGGAGCCGGCATCGGTGGCCTTAAAACATTTGAAGATGAAGTAAAAGCTTTTGCTGCAGGAGATGGAACGCCTCGTTTCAATCCATTCTTTATCCCAAAAATGATTATAGACATCAGTGCTGGCTATATTTCTATTAGAAATGGTTTCCGTGGTCCCAACTTTTCTACTGTTTCTGCTTGTGCATCTTCTTCAAATGCTATTCTAGATGCCTTTAACTACATTAGACTGAACAAAGCAAACATTATTGTCGCCGGAGGTTCTGAAGCAGCAATTGTTGAATCAGGAATCGGTGGATTTAATGCGTGTAGAGCTTTATCAGAAAGAAACGATGATCCCGCAACGGCTTCTCGTCCGTTTGATAGAGACCGTGATGGTTTTGTAATGGGTGAAGGAGCTGGAGCATTAGTTCTTGAAGAATATGAACACGCAAAAGCACGTGGAGCAAAAATTTATTGTGAAGTTATTGGTGGCGGTATGTCTGCCGATGCATATCATTTAACTGCACCACATCCAGAAGGTTTGGGCGCAAAAAATGTTATGATCAATGCACTTAGTGATTCAGAAATCACAATTGAAGATGTAGATTACATCAATGTGCATGGCACTTCTACTCCATTAGGAGATATTGCTGAAGTAACTGCCATACAAGCTGTATTTGGTGAACAAGCATACAAATTAAATATTAGTTCTACGAAATCTATGACGGGCCACCTATTAGGTGCTGCTGGCGCCATTGAATCGATAGCAACTATTCTTGCTATACAAAACCAAATTGTACCTCCTACAATTAATAATAAGAATAGAGACGAAGCTTTTGATCCTCGCTTGAAGCTAACTTTAAACAAAGCTGAAAAAAGAGAAATTAAAATAGCAATGTGTAATACATTCGGTTTTGGTGGACATAACTGTTCCATCGTATTCCGTAAAATTGATTAAGCACCTTGCCTTTGCTAGAAAAGCAGCTGAGTATTTTTAGAAATCTCTTTAGAAATAAAGAGGATAAAATCCTTGCCCAAAAAATTCGCTACGTTACAGGTATGTGGCCTGGAAACCTGCATCTTTATCAAATGGCTATTGTGCATACATCTGCCGCTGATGAAAATGAATCTGGTGTAAAAGAATCGTACGAAAGATTAGAATATTTAGGTGATTCTATCTTAGGTGCTGTTGTTGCAGAGTATTTATTCAAACGTTTTCCTTTCAAAGACGAAGGCTTCTTAACAGAAATTAGAAGTCGGATGGTAAATCGTGAAGTATTAAATCAAGTAGGAAAAGATTTAGGCCTCTCCGATCTAGTAATTTTCAATGGTAGAAAAGGCAAGCAAGGACATAAGTCATTATATGGCGATGTAGTTGAGGCTTTAGTTGGAGCTATCTATTTAGATAAAGGATTTTTAAATGCTAAAAAATTTGTCATCAAAAAAATTGTAAACAATCAAATTGATGTCGAAGCCATTGTTCAAAATAATAAAAACTTTAAAAGTATTTTATTAGAATGGTGCCAGAAAGAAAATAAAAAACTAGAGTTTGTTATTCTGGAAGAAAGTGGACACCGTCATCAAAAAGTTTTTAAAGCAGAAGTTCGAATTGCGGACGAAGGCAAAGGTGAAGGCATCGGATTTAGCAAGAAGAAAGCAGAGCAATGTGCCGCAGAAATTGCTTGTAAGGAATTAGAGTTAAAATAAAAACATGAAGTCCGTATTATTTTTTATAATATTATTGACTTGTTCAACTATTCATGCTCAAAATAAAATCGAGCAACAAGTAACAAAAAACAGACAAAGAGTAGATACAAATTATGTAAGGAGCTATAAAAAATTTTTTACTGTTGGCTTATTCATTTCTGCCCCTTCTAATACACTTACCATAACTCCCAAAGACTCTACCATAAAAACAAATACGTACAGAACCAATTTAGCTAGTATTATTGGCTTTACGGTGGGCTACAAAAGTATTTATGCAGCAGTGGGTTTTCGTGCACCAATAGAAGCGAGCAGTTATAGTAAATATGGGAAATCGAAATTCAAATCATTTTCAATAGGCACACAAAATACGCGTTTTTTTGTTCGCTTTGATTTTAGAAGAATAAATGGATTTTACAATAGCGATTCTATTGTTTACGTACTTTCAAAAAATAGTAGAGAGTATCTAAAACGTAGTGATGTAAACACGAAACAAATAATGGTTTCAGGCTTATACAATTTCAGCTGGAAAAAATACTCCTATTTATCTTCTTTCACGTTTTCTGAACATCAGTTAAGAACAAGAGTTGGTTTTATGATCAAATCGTCCGTAAGTTGGAATCAATTAAGATCAGACTCTAGTTTAATCAATTTAAAAAATTCTCCAGTAGTAAATAATGGAATCCAAGAATTACATTACACCTCTTTTATAGTTGGGCCTGGTATGGGATTAAATTTGGTCATTGCAAAACGTATATACTTTTCAATGATGCTATTTTTATCTTATGATTTTGTCACTTATAAATTTATTGATAATAATAAAAACACGCTCAATCAGAATAATAGTTTCACAGCTTTCTTTGAGGAACGTGTTGCATTAGGCTACCATACCAAACGATTTTATGCGGGCATAAAGTTTATGGCAGACCAAATACAAGTACAAACATTGGATTATAAAGTAGGAAATTTATACAGTTCCTTTACTTTTGATGTTGGTTATCGTTTTAATGCGCCGGGTATCTTAAAAAAGACGTACAAAAATACCTTTACTCGATTTTTGGGATTGTAATAGTTCAGGGAATTATTTTTCAGACTCATTCTGTTCATCCTTATAATCTGGATCGCTGCAGCAATTACCAAAATGAACAGAATTCATCCATTCTTCATCTGAAATAATTTCTTTTTCCTTCTTTTGAATATCATCAGGATTACACCACGGACAAGGTGAACCATCATCCATATAAAGTCGACCATCACACGAAGGACATATATAACCACAAGTTGCCATGCAAATAAAACTAATTTATGCTTGAATTGGTTTCAGAAATATTAATTTATTTAAGAAACGTTGTATTAAACACCTCATCCATTGCACTTCTCCTCAAAGGGAGGTGATGTGTTGTTAGTAGTTAGTTTCAGTAGTAAATGGTATAAATTAATTACTCCAATTTGTTTATAATTTTACTGACTTTTATTTTAAGTACCAATGAATACTACGAAGCCCTATGCCCTTCTCCTTTTAGGAGAAGGGCATAGGGATGAGGTTCTTTTTTCAAGGGAAAAATTCCACCATTATGAATGAAACCCATAATCCTATCTAATACACTATTAAGACTATTCAATACATCTTCATTTGTAAATCGAATTACTTTTATTTCGTATTCTTTTAGTTGAATAGTGCGATATTCATCGTATAATTTATTATCATACTGTTCATGAATACTTCCGTCCACCTCAATAGCTAATTTTAATTCGTGGCAATAAAAATCCAATATAAAGTTATCTATTGGATGTTGCCTTCTAAATTTGACACCTAACTTTTTATTTCGAATACATTCCCACATCACTGTTTCTGCTGGTATCATACTCTTCCTTAAAGCGCGTGCAAATTCAAATAATTTACCATCTGCAGCAGCATGCATCTTTAGTTCTGATGTATTGGTTTTGTTAGGCATTAGTCACTATATAATAATTCTCATTCTAAATCACCTCATCCCCAGCCCTTCTCCTAAAAGAGAAGCATGTGATCTGCGTAGTTAGCTTCAGTGGTATGTATAATAAATTAGTTACTCCAATTTATTATTAATTTACAAATACTTTATATACTTCTCAATTCCTATTGATTTAAAAATCCACAACCATTAAATACCAATGCATACTACGAAGCTCTTTTCAATTAACCTGAAAAAAAAACGGCGGGAATAAGGGGTTTAATAGTACCCCTTCCAATAAAATCCCACGAGAAAATGAATCATTGGGCAACTATGGATCGTTATTTAGTACAATTACTAACCAATAGTTACCAATCTCCGATATTTGTGTAATTTCACCATTCATTACAAATTATAGACATGGACGCATTAACGATTAAAAATATCATTATCGGAATTTTAATTTTCGATTTTATTGTAGAACGATTATTGGATTATTTGAACATTAAAAACTTGAGTGCTGCACTCCCAGCTAATGTTGCAAATGTCTATGAGAAATCAGAATATCTTAAATCTCAAAAATATCAAAAAGAAAAAGAAAAAACATCTCAATACGAATCATTCTTCCAATTTGGTTTGTTTCTAGTGCTTTTGTTTCAAGGATACTTGGGTGGGCTATATGATTATATAGCATCATATGTTGAAGCATCAAGTGCCTTAAGTAATTATAGTTTTTATGTATCCAATTTATTGTTCTTTGGTGTTTTATTTATAGTTAGTGATATCTTATCCGCTCCTTTTTCGATTTACAATACGTTTGTTATTGAAGAAAAATATGGCTTCAATAAAAGCACGGCTAAATTATTCATCATGGATAAAATAAAAGGATATGTATTAGCGATTATTATTGGTGGTTTAGTTATCAGTTTATTATTATTTTTAATTCAAAGATTAGACACTTCTTTTTGGTGGATATTCTGGATCTTCATAAGTATATTAATCGTTTGTATGAATATGTTCTACACAAGCTTGCTTCTCCCCTTATTTAACAAGCTAACACCTTTAGGAGATGGGGAATTAAAAGATGCTATTCAAACATATTGTCGTAAAGAAAACTTCCCTGTAGATAATATTTACATTATGGATGGATCAAAAAGATCAAACAAGGCAAATGCTTTTTTTTCTGGTTTCGGAAAAAAGAAAAAAATAGTATTGTTTGATACATTGGTTGATCAACATTCAATACCTGAATTGATTGCTATTTTAGCACACGAAGCAGGTCACTTTAAAAAGAAACACATCATACAAATGATGGTTCTTTCCGTATTCCAAATTGGGGTTTATTTGTTCTTATTATCGTTATTGATTAAAAATGAAAACTTATCAATTGCCTTGGGTGCGAGTTCAAAT
>NZ_CALMGQ010000052.1 GCF_937863595.1 uncultured Cytophaga sp. | reverse complement strand
TTATTTGAAGAAATTCCATCGTAAAAAATGATAGAAAAATAATACTGACTGCAATACTAAGCGTATCAATATGAACATTAAGATTTGGGTTGTTTGGCCATAAGTATTGAAAGCCTGTGCCATTTTTACTCATCAGGTAAATTGAAATACCAATGGTATAGATCACATAGTATATGTAATATCGAATGCGTAAAATTAAAAATGATATGAAGTTGTATAAAATAATTAATGCCATAAAACCGTAAAAAACGCCGAGTAAAACGTATTCTTTTAAACTATAAGCATAGAAATATTCCTGGGTTTTAATTACGGGTTCAAATACATTTAATGTTGTTGAATACAGACGCATATATACTTCCGTCGTGTCTTTTAATGTAATTGGCAATTTGAAACAGATGTTTTTATGTTCAAAATCTCTGGTTTGAAAGGGGAGATCTAAACCTGATTTTCTTTCACTGAATGTGCCATTTTTTGTTTTGGTATAGATGTTTATTTCATTGATGTCATAATCATACATTTCAATAATAAAGTCTGTTAGATCTGTCGTATTATTTAATACATAAAAATGCAACCAATATGCAGAATTGATATTTTTATTCGTAAAATCTATCTTGTTATCCGATATTATTTCGAATGGAACATTTGAAATAATATCTTCAATTTTTTTATTTTTTTCCTTGTCTTCATAGTACTCAGCATATTTTCGAACGACAAAATATTCTTGCTTTTGGTCATTAAGAATAATCGTTGCAGGTTTTGAAAAACTATGCGTACAAATGCTAAATAGAAATATACTAACTAGCATACTTGGGGAAAAGAACTTTTTATATACTATTTCTATAATATTAAAATACATGGATTAATTGCGAATATATATCTATATTCAATATGTTGAATCTGCTAAAATACAGGATTTTGGGGAGAATTAGAAACTAAATTTTTTTTAAAAATGACGAATATATGCATATCAATGTTGTTTCCTTAAGCACTGTCTATTGCTATAGTTGGTATTTATGCTTACTCAATGTTATTTTGAATGCATAAAAACTAGGAGGAGTATCAACAATTGCGATCTGTTTGTTGGTGCTCCGCCACAAATTTATTCATTATAATTGATTTCAACTGGGAGAAATACCAACAATAGCTCATTTATGCTATTAGTATGCTTAAAGAAACGACATTGACTTATAATTTATTAAAAGGATTTTCTATTTCTTTAATGTCATCTCGTTTATTTTGTTTGAATATTTTTTTCTATTATTGAATTTTTTTCTGGATTATTTATGTTCATTGTGTTTTTTCCAAAACGATAGTTAATAGATAGTGTCAGAACGCGATTGTCCCATTTGTAATTATCGGTAGCTTTTGTATTTCCAAAAGTGCCTTCTCCTGAATAGTGATATTTCCAAAATACATCCGTTACAGCAAGTTTTACCGAAAGATTATCTTGCATAAATTTCTTTTGAACCCCAGCAGATAATTGCCAAATTTCTCTGTAAAATATTGTTCCGTAATAGTTAGGGGATTCATAATTAAATGACACTTCTGCCGAAATATTTTTAGGTAATTTAAATGTTTGAGTTGCATTTAACATCCATGCAGTTTTGCTAACAGTTGTAGTGCCGTAACCAACATTTCCTGTAAGCGAATTGTTGTATACATATAAATAATTATTCATGGTCCACCAATTACGTACAGTTTTATTTACTGAGAATGATAGACCTAAATTTTGTTGATGATCCATATTGCTTGTCGTATATGCTGTTGTAAGTGATTTGGGATCAATAATCCAAATATCAGAAATTGGTTGTGTGGTGTATGAATAATTAATCGTAGCCAAAAATATTCCATTAAATCTAGATGTGGTTAATTCTCCATTGTGCGTATACTGTGGCAACAAATAGGGGTTTCCTGCATAATAATTATATGGATCACTATAATATACAAATGGGTTTAAATCTTGATAAGAGGGCCGTTTTATTCTTTTTGAATACAGAAATGTATAGGATGTTTTTTTGGATGCTTGATACGAAATTGTAGCACTTGGAAATAGGTTTGTGTAATTTCTTTTAAAAGTACTATCATTGCTTTTTTGATTCCCTTTATTGTTCGTTTGTTCTAAACGGATTCCACCAGAGAGTTTCCATTTAGATATTTCCTTATTAAGAAGTATGTATGCTGCTTTAATATTTTCAGTATATACAAAATTATTTTTTTGAACAAACGTATTAGACACATTGGAATTGGTTTCAATGCTTGTGTATTTTAAACCAGATTCCATTTTAATATGATAGAATAGCGTTTTTGTAAAATCAATTTTACCTCCCCATTGTGATATTTCTGCAGGGATGGATGATTCATATGTTGTTGAGGGGATGGATTTATTTCCTAAGCCGTCGTAGTAGTCGGTTGTAAATATTTGATTAGATGTGCGGGCATTTTTTTTGTATTCTGTTTCAATGAATAATTCTGTACCAATAGTGTCTATTGAATGCTTGTACCCAATACTAGTATTGATATTATAATAAGTACCAGTAGACTTGTCGTTGGTTAAGAAATATGATGATAGATTTCCATTGGGTGCATTTAATCTTGAACTGCTATTTCCTTTGGACACAAAGGATTGTTGTAAAAGTGTTCCATCCCACGTTATTAAACCCTTAGAGCCAACATCATAACTCCCATTCAGCAATAAATTTTGTGTGTTGGAAGGATTTGCATATTCTGTATAGGTATAAAAAGAAGAATCTTGATAGGAGGTGTATGCTCTATTTATAGATGAACGTTGTAAATCTTTTTTAAAACTGTATTGATATCCGCCACTCAAGGTTAAACGTTTCTTTTTATAAGTTGCATTAATTCCAATACGGGATTTAGGATATATACCTTTACCTAAAGAGCCATTGACAGATCCATTTAATCCTTCGTAAGCACCTTTTTTTAATTTAATGTTTATGATACCCGCATTACCTGCTGCATCATATTTTGCGGAAGGGCTTGTAATGATTTCGATTTCTTTAATTTGGTCCGCTGGTAGGGATTTGAGTAATGCACCAACTTGCGCTTCATCCATATATAAGGGCTTTCCATCTAATAAAACAAGCACACCATTTTTTCCTTTTAATGATACAATACCATCTTTGTCTATTGCCGCACCTGGTGATCGTTGCAAAACATCTGCCGCACTTAGGCCCGAGTTTAAAATTCCAGCCTCAACATCAATAATTGTTATTCCAGCCTCTTGACGGATGTTTGAATTTTGTGCTCGTATGACAATCTCTTTTATACTTTCGTTGATGTGAAGCGTTACATCTTCATACAGTGTTGAATTTTGTGTATGTATTGAAAGCGGAGGAGAGGTGTAATCATGATATCCTGATGACACTACTTTAAAATAATAATTACCCAATGATATTGATTCTAAATCAAAATAACCACTCGTGTCTGATACACATCCCATAACAAATGATGAGTCTAAGAGATTAAAGAGAATCACATTAGCAAATTCTACTTTTAATTCATTATCATCTTTTACAAATCCTCGAATGCTAGATTTATTCTGTTGAGCAATAGAAACGTTTGTACCTATTAAGCATAATATTACAGCTACGATACCTGATTTTAACGTATACATAAGATGAAGTGTGAAATACAATATTCGATTCAGTAAATGGATGAATCGAAATCTTAAACAATAGAATTATTTTCAGAAGGGATGAGAGTTTTTTGATTTAGCCTCTCTTTTTAAATAAGTATTTTTGCCTCTTTGCTTTTACCTTTCTTTTCTTTTTTTCTTCGTCCCCACCAAATATAAACACCTGTGATGGGTAGCGTAGCTCCCGTTAAGCTTGCAATAAAAGCGATACATTTTCCTGGAAATCCTAAAATTTCTCCCACATGGATACCATAGTACATACGTTCCATGATATCAACAACTTTAGCGTCTATGTATTTATCTGATTTTTTTATCGAAACATTTTTCAATGAAAATTGGTCAAAGTCATATAAATCGTATTGGAAGCCACCGATTTTTTTTGGAGTAACGAAAAAACCAATTGTAGACCCTAACTCATCTTCATGTGGATAGTCCATATAAATATTTAAGGGGGCTGGATGTTCTGCGATAACCTTCGCCCAGGCCTTGTCTAAGGAATTTGATAAAATGAAATTTGAAGGAATTCGTAATGAATCGGAATGAGGATGCATGCGCTCTGTTTTTGTTTCCCCACCCGAAGCCATAAAGTATAAGGAGTGATTAAACCATTTTAACCCCCATTGCATCCCCGTTAGGGCAATAAGCAATAAAAAAATCATAGCATAAAATCCTAAGATATTATGTAAATCGTAATTTTTCCGTTTCCATTTAGTCGTATCTTTCCACTTAAATGAAAACCGTTGTTTCGCTGCTGATTTATTTTTTGGCCACCATAAAATAATGCCCGATACAAGGAGTAAAACAAATGTGAGTGTTGCATAATTTATTATTTGCCTTCCTACTTTCCATGGAAGCCATAAAAAACGATGTCCATTTAAAATAAATCTAAAGAAATCAAATTCATCTTTTTCATGCTTGACAGTTTGAACAATAGCACCACTATATGGATTTAAGTACAACGAATAGTTATATTCATCTTCATGTGAAATATGTACATGAAGTGCCTTTCCATCTTGATAGTTAAATCCATGAATTTCCTTTTTAGGAAATTCTTTTGCTGTAATAGCATTTACTTGTGAAGGAAGTAAAAAAGATTTGTTTTCTGAAGCAACATTATTCCAAGGCTGAAGTAAATTTGTTATTTCTTCCTGAAATACCCAAATGCAACCTGTAATGCAAACAATAAACATGATACTGCCAGAGATTAACCCTAGCCACAAATGCAACCAACCAATTGCTTTTTTAAAGCTTCTTGTTTGCACATTTTTAGGTGTAGAATGCTTGTCTGTTTTCATAGTAAAATGAGTGGATTGTTTGTTAAATAAAACGATCGATAGAAATAGGAAGAAATATATTTCTATCGATCGTTCTGAATAGAATTATTTTAATACATCAACACGTAATAAGTAATCATAACCTCCAGATATCTCTAAACCTGGCTTTACATCGTTTGTTGTTGGGTTGTATTCCCATATATAATCTTTGCCTGTTTCAGAGTTTACTAGTATATATGCTTTGCCATCTTCTACTGCAATACTTTCTAACCCACCTTCTGTATCGTTTGGTAAATCTGAAAGAATTTTACGTACAGTTCCATCTGCGACATTGATAGCTGCAAACTGTGTGTTGTGAGTTGAAGTTGTAATCGTAGTATTTACATAACGTATAATTGCAATGCCGTTTCCTACATACCACATTGCCTCGCAGGTGTAGCCAATGGAAGAACTATTTGTATTAAAGAAATAAGAATTATCAAACTCTGTTTCACCGCTTTTAATACGGTAGATTGCAGAAGGTGATGTGCCGCCATTGATCCATGTTGGGCTTGTAAGTAAATACGTATCTCCACTTTCGTCAACAAAACTTCCTTGCATCCATAATTTAGATTGGCCTGCACCAACTGAACGATTGTCACTAAGTGTTTTGTTTAACGTGAAGTCTGAGTTAAGAACTGCTACATGGAAATTAGGATCTGAAGGATCGCTCCACTTAGCTGCAGCATAGGTTAATCCTAAAAAGAATTTTCCATTTGAATACTCTGCGCTTCCTGTGTTGTATTTTGATGTACCTGTTGGTAATGGATCTAGAGCTAATTCACCATTAATAATATCCAATGTATTTACATTTACTTTTGAGTATAATACTTTGCTGGCATCTGCATTTAAGCCAAACATTACAAGTGTATTTTTATCTACCCATACAAATGTATTAGTAGAGGCTAAATGTGTTAACTGTACTTCTTTTATTACAATTAGTTTGCTGTTTTCTAATTTAAATTTTGAAAACTTACTAATAGGTTCATTGTAATAATAATAGTATTCTCCACCTGGTATGATACCATAATCCGCTACTCCTGTTACTTCAGATCCATTTCCTTTTAAACTTACGGAGCCTTGAGTAAGCGATTGTGCACTCAATACGTATGGGTTTGTATTTGGATAGCTACCAACCTGAAGCCATATTCCGTATTTGCCAGATGTTACTAATGTTGGTTCATCATTCTTTTTTTTGCAAGATGAAACTCCTGTTGTGAAAATCAATGCCATGAAAGCAAATGATATGCATTTATTTATTTTTTTCATATTTATTTATTTATTTATTTTATTGGAAGTGGTATCTTAATTTAATTGAAAATGAACGTCCTGGTTTTTGCAATCTAAAATTATCATATGCTAAGGCATCTGTTATATTTCTGCATTCTAAAGCGATATTATATTTCCCTTTTTTATAAGAATACGATAGGCTTGTATTGTGAATCATTTGGGAAGGTATTTTATTCTTGGCATCTTTTGCCCCATATGCTTCCCAGGTTAAAAAATACCAATGTACATATTGTATATTCCAGTTTAATTGTAAACGGGAATCTTTGCCAATTAAATTATTTTTTCCAATTCCTAAATCAGCATTCCCAAATACCCATGGCTGATTGGGAATTTTATTGGTATACGTTGCATCAAGCGCTTTTGAATTTAAAACATATTGCGTGTTATTTGTCGCATTTTGATAGCTCGCATTTACTGAAAAATTTAGTAAATCGCTGAAGTTATAACGAACTTCTCCTTCAAGTCCTTTAACAAGAACGTTGCTTGTATTTTCATACTTACTTACATTTATATATGTTGCATAAATAACTTGATAGATAAAGTCTTGTGCATTTCTATAAAATGCGCCACCTTCAATAAAAAAGTTATGTTTACCTATTTTTTTACCATAGTATAAACCTGCGTTGATATTGTTACTTTTTTCAGGTTTTAAATCAGCATTTGCAACGGTAGTATAGCCATTACCAAACAATTCACCGACTTCTTGCAATCTATATGCATGTTCAAATGATGCTTTAATGCCAATATCTTTGGTGAATTTGAAACGTGTTGCGATACCATAGCCATAGTTTGAAATAAAATCTTTTACATCAGAAGTTGTACCATTTGTGTTTATTGCAGATGGCATAGCAGTTCCAAGTCCATAATACTTTCCAAAGTATGTGTTGGTAAGTTTTTTATGAATCAATTGTTGTTGATACGCAATACCTAAAATATGCTTTACTATTAAACCTGGATTATAGTCTTTGTCTGTTTCTAGTTCGTTGTAATTTTGATTTTTAATTCGATCAAAAGTGTAGTTTACATTAAATGAATTGTTGTCGTTTAAAGCATAGCTCAGGTTAATTCTTCCATATATTTTTGGACGGGTAATATGGGTTAGTGCTTTATCTCCGCCTTGTTCAGCATGCCCACTAATTGTTCTACTTCCATCCCAAGCATATCTATATGAGGACGTGTCGTTTAATACGTATGTATCAAAAGTTTTTGAAATAAACGCATTTGCATTAAGTTTTTTTAGTAAAAAACTATCTTTTTTCCAACGCATTGAAGTATTGTAAGCATAACCATTTCTTGTTACACCACCATAAACGATTTCTTGGCGAACACCTGTTTGTATATCTTGGTTTGTTTTTGAATAAGAACCAATAATAAAAAATAGATCTGCCCATTTTTTATTAGTGAACCCTAGTTCCAATTGTCCTAATGCAGATTGATAGTTGTCGTGAAAGCGTTTGAAATCTCTTTTTATATATTCTTGATTGCTTGCATCCCAAACTTCTACTCCTTTCATGAGGTAATTGTTTTTTGAAAAGTTATAGAACATGTTGGTGCGTATAACCAATCCTGTTTTATCAAATGTATATTGCCCACTTAATGCAGCCTTGTGTGTATTAAATGAACCATAACTGTAGCTGGCATCCCAATAGCGTTTAATTTTTTGGTTCGTAATCATGTTTACTGCACCACCCATAGCATCTGCTCCAAGACTAACAGGTACAACTCCTTTATATACATCAATGCGTTCTGCAAGATTCACAGGTATGTTATTTAATGTCATTGTGCCACCCATTACATCCATTGGGATGCCGTCTACAAAATATTTAATGGATTTACCAGACAAGCCATTGATTGAGAAATTATAATCCGATCCTGTTCCACCACTTTCTCTTACTTTTACTCCAGCACTTCTATTTAATACTTGATTCAAATCGGTAGTTGTATTCGCATATTGTTTTGTATCGATGGAGTTTACAGAAAAACCAGATTCTTTTAACTCTTCAACATCCGTTTTAGCTGTTATTACAACTTCATTTTGAGATGTTGTGTCAACCGATAATTTTTTATTAACCAATAAGTTTTCACCCTGTTTTAGATGAATATGAATGGAGTCTTTAGAATAGCCGAAGGAATTAAAAATGAGTATGTAGGAGCCAGGGGTAATATCTGTAATTGAATAGTTTCCATCCACATCGGATTGAGCTCCTTTTTGAGTGTTTTTCAATTCGATAATAACGCCAACCAAGGGACCTTCATTATCGGAACTTACATTTCCATAAATACTTGTATTTGATTGAGAATAAGAGCTTATTGAAGCTATGCAAAAAGTGCTAATTAATAATGTTCTAAGAAAATACATTGTAATTGAAATATGCTGTTATACATTCGGGTATAAAACCCTTTATATAGTAAGTAGCATATCCTACCTAGTAACCGAAGGTTGGTTTACAGAAAATGAAAAATAAATTTTCAAAAAATCCTTTTATTGAACAAAGCGATAATTAGTGCATTTATAATTAGGCGCAAATCTTTTAGTTCATGGGGTCTAGGCGTAAAATAAAATTTGCATTGTCAGTAAGTTTCAGCCCTTTTGTTAAACTGCCTGTATTTGTATTGTACATCCATATATAATTACCTTCTGTGCTGGAGTTAACTGATATATATGCTATATTTTCCTCAATAATTACACATTGTCTTCGTGTACCTTTATCCATTGGAAGATTAAGTTTTTCTACTGTTTGTTTTTGCAAATCAATCACAAAGAATTCATAGTGTGCTACTTTCCAATGTTCATTCCAATCTTTGTATAAATCTTTTCGTTCACTTCGTATGAGTGCTTTATTTTTTCCCAAATAATACATACTGTAGGCATGGTTATTTATGGAGGAGGTTGAAATATTGAACATATAAAGACTGTCAAGTATTTCGCTGTCATTTTTAATTCTGAAAATAGCTGTTGGTTTTTCAACCTTATTCCCCAATGCGACTCCAGGGCACGTTAAATAATAAAAATCACCGGATTCGGTTTTAAAAGAGGCGGGTTCAATTAAATTCTGACTTCCCGGATATACTGAGCGCGTATCTTTAATGGTGTTTAATACCTGCATGGTGGCATAGTTCAATACTGAAACATAAACGGTGTCACCCGTGACGTAGCTTTCAGCTGTTGTAGTATGGTAGGTATACCCAATGTATAGTTTGTCTTTTTTTAAATTCGAAAAGCCAATTGAAATAGAATTGTATGCGTTAAAAGGTTTTTGAATAGATAGTGTGCCTTGATTAAGCATACATGTATGCACATTGATCTTCGCGTATTTAACAAGGGTATCTTCTCTGTCAATACCTAATAAGAGTAAGGTATCATTTCCAATCCAGCTATAATTGTTTTCATAAAAATTAGGAAGACTAACGGAGTCGATTTTTTGAAAGGTTTTGCCAGCAGTTAATGCATATTTGAAAAATATTCCATTTTTTTTATTTAGATAATAATAATAACCATCTTTTATAATGAGATCGCGTCCTATCTCTTTTGGATTAAGTAGAATGCCATCTTTTACTGGATTGATAACTCCATTTTGTAGAGAATTTGTTTGAATTAAGTACTCATTTGCATCTTGAGTCATTATTAGTAAACTGTAATTCTTAGTTG
This sequence comes from uncultured Cytophaga sp., assembly GCF_937863595.1. Taxonomy (GTDB): domain Bacteria; phylum Bacteroidota; class Bacteroidia; order Cytophagales; family Cytophagaceae; genus Cytophaga. The sequence goes on along the minus strand of NZ_CALMGQ010000052.1, from coordinate 11,128 downwards.
GATTTCTTGAAATATCCGTACAATTTGTAAAGGCGAATAGAAGTGTTGAAAAAAAGAAAAGATATTTAAGAGCGTTGATTTTATGAATCATTATAAAATAATTATTAAATACGTTACGTCGAAATATATGTAATTATATATTGAATTGTTTCGATATTTCTTTATGAAGAATGGGGGGTAAGTTTGAAATATTTCGTTCATCTACAATAATTAATTCATTTTTATTTTTAAAATGATAATTAACAGCTATATATGTTTGTCCTTTTTTAAAATGAATCGTTTCACTCGTATCTAAAGGGGGCGCACAAGTTCCATTAAGAGTAAGTATTACATCTTGTTTTGGGTGGATGAGAATTGCTCCACAAAACTCAATCGTTTTGTTTTGCGTCGGGTTTGAAGCAGAAACATTTGCTTTGCTTTTTTGACCCAATGTTATGTTTAATGATTCCGTTTGAATTATTTTATTTGATTCGATTTTAACAAAATTGTTATTCGGAAGTTTTTTTTGAGAATCTGAATTCCATAGAAATAAACACGTTACAAGGCCAATTGCTGTAGCTGCTACGCCAATGAATGAAGGGGATAGTAAATAATTGAAAATATGGTGAGTAGAAAGCTCTTTTTGTTTCTGCGGAAATATTTCAGAAATGTTACTCCATATTTCTCTTTTATTTTCTAAAGTGAAATGTGCGGATTCTGTATCTATTTCAGCATCTAGTATGTCGTTCATAAGCCATTCTTCTACAGCTTTTCGTTCTGCTGTGGAACAAAGATCTAGGTGATATTTTTCAATAAGCCTTTTTGTGACTTCCATACGAATGCGTTTGACAAGCCCCAATTTAGGCTTTTTTTATTAAAGTAGTATAACTAGGCTTGATACCGTAGGTCGGAAAAAAAATAAAAATGACAAATTAAGAACGATATTCTTGAAGGTTTTCCCTTAAAAAACGGAGTGCTTTTGTTATATGTTGTTCTACCGCTCTTTCTGATATTAATAATCTAGAAGAAATTTCTTTATTGGTTAAGGCATCTGTACGGCTCATATTATATACGTTTCTGCATTGGCACGGTAGACGGTCAACAAGTAAACCCACCTTTTCTGTTAGATTTTCATACAAGATTTCATTTTCTGTACAATTTGATACGGAACAATAATCTTCAAGCGCACAAGCTAAATGCTTTTTTTGTGTTGTTTTATTTCGAATGTATTCAAATACTTTAAATTTTGCGGATCGCACTAAATAATTTTCTACTGAGGTTTTGATTTCGAGTTCATCTTTTCTTTCCCACAGTGATTTAAATATGTCCTGAACCATTTCTTGTGCAACTTCCCGCTCTTTGATTGTATTGTAACATGTTGCATAAACCTTAGACCAATACGTATTATATATATCCTCAAAGGATTTTACATCCGAAAAGGTTGGTAAAATAGGCTTTGGAGTTGTATATAGGTCTTGTTTTTTCAACGTTGTAGAATTCGTGATCCCTACTGCTTTATATTCAAATGGAAGTTCAAAACTACAACTATTTAGACTAATTAAAAATAAAATACCTCTATAAGATTTATTCAAGATGTATTTTATTGAAAATCAGGTGTGGAATGTATATTAAAATTATGTTAAATCTGTGTTTTTATACAAAGTCTAAATAATTGCTTTTTAGCAATGGTTGGTGATTTCTAGTATTTGAAGAATTCCAATAGGTTGATTGGTATGGCCGCTCAATTTTTACTGGAGTGATTAAGAGAGATTTTTAGTAGTTCTTAATCATTTGTTGAGTCAACATTATGATTATTTAGCCTAATTAAAAATAGTTGTAAGGTCAGCCTTAATGATGGGTAATTGTTAAATACTAATGTTTTAATTTTTTAATATGGAATAATTTAAGTGTAAAAATAATGTGATTTTGATGTTTAAATACCAAAATTACAGTAAGGTATTGGCTGTCTCGTTGATCTACATTTGATCTGGTTCCTTCAGATTTTGTAAAAAGAATGACTTGAGCATAGTGTGTTCATTCGGAACCCTAATTTTTCTAACTGCTCATTTATGCGTATTTTTAATGCTATGAAAGTTGTTGAAATTAAAGATAAGGCTCAGAAAAAAGCTTTTTTAGAATTACCTGTAGGACTATATAAAAGCGAAAAAAATTGGATTCGCCCTTTGGATACAGATATAGAAGGTATTTTCGATAAAGAAGTAAATAAATATTTCCGTCATGGAGAAGCAATACGGTGGTTATTATACAGCGATGATAATAAAGTAATTGGACGCATTGCGGCATTTATCGATAATAAAACAGCAAAATCCTCTGAATACAAAACAGGAGGCTGTGGATTTTTTGAATGCATCGACGACCAAGCGGCAGCAAACTTTTTGTTTGATACAGCAAAGTCCTGGCTTATGGAACGTGGTATGGAAGCCATGGAGGGCCCGATTAATTTTGGCGAACGCTTAAATTGGTGGGGTTTGTTAGTTGAGGGTTTCTATGAGCCTGTCTACGGAATGCCGTATCATTTGGCTTATTACAAACCTTTATTTGAGAATTACGGCTTTAAAGAATACTACCAACAATACACCTTTCATCGTTTTGTAAAAGGAGATCTGCCTCCGATTTATCAAGAGAAAGCCGATCGCTTAGCACGTGATCCTGCGTATTTATTTAAGCACATGGAAAAAAATAGGCTTGAAAAATACGCCGAAGATTTCAGGACGGTTTATAATAAAGCATGGACAAAACATGCGGGTGTGCGTGAAATGCCTAAGGCACAAGCAATGGCCATGATGAATCAGTTAAAGCCTATTTTGGATGAAGAAATTGTTTGGTTTGCCTATTATAATGAGGAGCCGATAGGTTTCTTCATCATGATTCCGGAATTGAATCAAATTTTCAAACACTTAAATGGAAAGCTAAAAGGTAAGTGGGATATTATTGCGAAGCTTAAATTTTTGTACCACAAACACACAGGCACATGTAAAAAGATGTTTGGTGTTGTATTTGGTGTAGTGCCCGAATTTCAAGGGAGAGGATTAGAAGGCGCTATCGTTAAAGCTGCTTCTTTAGTAGTACAGCCAATGACGCGCTACACTGAATTTGAAATGAATTGGGTTGGCAATTTTAATCCAAAGATGATTAAAGTGGCGGAAGCAGTGGGAGGTAAAGTTCGAAAAATACACATTACGTATAAATACATCTTTGATCAAACAAAACCGTTTTATCCAATGAAGGTGATTGAATAAGGTGTTGGATTTAAATTTTAATTGCAAAAGTGGAGTCTTAAATGAATGCGCATTTGATTAATTTATGGTGTTAATTATGAAAATGTTTTTTTGTATCCTGTTTTTTGCACCCTACTATACTACTGTGGCTCAAACTAAGGACACTACTGTTGCAATTCCCAGTTTTGAAATGTGGGGATGGTACAGAAAACTATATTGTTCTGCAGGTATGGGAATTGGACTTGAAAATGCCATCACACAAAATGATATTATTACAAAATATGAATTGGGTATTTCTTATAAAAAAACAGGGTGTTGTCCAATAACATATGAGCCTATGACATACTTATTATGGTTAGATACAAAGCTAGGCGAAATCTATAAAATTGGAGCTTCTTACAATTTTGTTTTAAGAACGAATATACCTCATAAAACTACGGATAGATTTAAATGGTCTAAATATTATTTGGAGCATTTCTCTTTTGAAACAGGATTTGGTTTTAAGAAAGCAGAAGTAAATTATTATCCAATGTTGCGATTATCTCCAAGATTCAAATACACATTATTTAACTTTTCAGAATTAGGATCCTATTTAAATATTTATCCATTTTATTCATTCGACATAAACTATAATTCTAAAATTAGAATTGATAATTCCATTGGAATCAAATTGATTTGGCAAATTGGTTTTTGATCTTAGATTTAATTTAGAATAATAATAGCAAACATATTTTTATGTCCAATAATAAATCAGTCGCTCTCGGTTTTATATTTGTCACATTACTTATCGATATCATAGGGATTGGAATTATTATTCCTGTAATACCTGATTTGATAAGAGATTTAACAGGCGAAGGAATAAGTGAAGCAGCCAAATACAGTGGTTGGTTAATGTTTGCGTATGCCATCATGCAATTTTGTTTTTCTCCAATTTTGGGTGGCTTGAGTGATAAATACGGAAGACGTCCAATTCTATTATTTTCATTATTTGGTTTAGGTTTTGATTATTTATTCTCAGCTTTTGCTCCAACAATTACATGGTTATTTATTGGCCGTATTCTGGCGGGTATTAGTGGTGCAAGTTTTACAACAGCTACGGCATATATTGCAGATATCAGCACACCCGAAAATCGAACACAAAATTTTGGTTTGGTTGGGGTAGCATTTGGTGTTGGATTTATTATCGGTCCTGTTATAGGCGGACTGGCTGGCGGTTGGTGGGGGCCACGTGCACCCTTTATGGTAGCTGCAGGCTTTACTTTATTGAATGTGCTATATGGTTATTTCTTTGTGCCTGAATCTTTACCCAAAGAAAACAGAAGAGCTTTTGAATGGAAGCGTGCAAACCCAATAGGCTCTTTGCTCCATTTAAAAAAATATCCTGTTGTATCCGGTCTAGTGGTATCTATGTTTTTATATTTTATAGCTTCTCATGCAGTACAATCCAACTGGACTTTTTTTACAGAATATACATTTGGTTGGAATAGCGAAAAGGTTGGTTATTCCTTAGGCTTTGTAGGCTTATTGGTTGCTATCGTACAAGGTGGCTTGATTCGAATCATCATTCCAAAGATTGGGCAAAAGTGGGCACTTTACATTGGCCTATGTTTAAATGCATTTGGCATGTTTTTATTTGGATTTGCGAATCAAGGTTGGATGATGTTTGCGATTTTAATTCCCTATGCCTTGGGAGGTATTGCGGGTCCGTCCTTACAAGGCATCACATCCTCACAAGTTCCCGCAAACGAGCAAGGAGAATTGCAAGGCGCCTTAACTTCTTTAATGAGTGTAACAGCTATTATTGGTCCGCTGTTGATGAATAACTTGTTCTCTTATTTTACGGGAATCAATGCGCCGATAAAATTGCCTGGCGCGCCATTCTTTGCTGCATTCTTAATGGTTTCAGTCGCTGTTTATTTGTGTGTAAGAACATTAAGAAAGTATGAGGGCGGAGATTTTAGAGGTTTATGAGCATGATTAAACTTTAAAATGAAAAAATGTTGCCTCAATAATGGAATGAAAAATAATTAAAATATATAAATTACGCTTAATCACTCTCTTCATTTTAATAAATATAATTTATGATGTATTTAACTTTTAAAAAAGGACTTATAATTGCCTTGGTATTTTTAATGTCTAATATAATACTTTCTGCACAAACCATTGTATATGTAAATGCTGCTGCAACTGGAGCTAACACGGGTTTGTCATGGAGTGATGCATATACGGAACTAGTTGATGCTGTTGCTGCTGCACCTACAGATGCGGAAATATGGATTGCACAAACTACGACTGAAGGTTATGCAGTAACCAAGAGTTCTAATCGCTCGGAATCTATTTTTCTATCCAAACCGTTAACATTTGTAGGTGGTTTTATGGGTACAGAAACAACGAAGGAAGAACGTGTAGATGGCCAACATACGATTATTTCAGGAGAACTTGGCAATAACATAGACCTTACAGATAATTCAAATATTGCGTTTCAAATTAAAAACACGGCAGTTGTTTTTCAAGGAATACTATTTAGAAAATTTTATTCTAAGTATGCAGAAAATGGAAATAGTGAGTATGGAGCAATTGTAGCGGATACAAATGCAATTGTTACTATTAGTGAATGCTCTTTTATTCAGAACGAGGGGAATCCCAATGGGGCTTGTATAAGTGCATTTAAAGGCTCTGAAGTAATTATAGACCAATCTAGTTTTGTTGACAATACAAAATTAACAAATGGTTCGATTATAGGTAGAAAAGATGGGGCTGTTATTCGAATTACGGATGCAAATTTTTCTAACAATGGAGGTTTAAATGCAAGTTATATTTTTTATTGTTCTTCTAATGTAGCTGTAAACAATGCGCTACAAGATAAACTATTACTTGATTTAAATAGAGTTGGATTTAATAACAATCAAATGCCTATTAGCTATTCGTATGAGGGGTCGGCGAACTTTTCTAATTGTTCATTTAATCTTAGTAAAACTACCCAGTCCTATTTTAATTATACAGGTGATAGTGCAACGTTTCAAATGGATAATTGTTTGATTGATGGAGCTTATGAAACAGGTTTATTTGGTATTTACGGCATGAAGAATTTTGTCTTAACAAATTCACAGATTTTCAACCCTGCATTATCACAGTATGGGCTTTTTGAATTAAGCGTTTCTAAATCGGTTGCAATATCAAAAACGTCAATAACAAATGTTAGAGGTTCTATTCCGATAAATATTTATTCTCCAAAAGGTGATGTAAATTTTAATGATGTTACTATTTCTGATGGTGACGTTTCAAGTTATATCTTACATATAAATGCAAATAAATTAACTTGTGCAAATTTAAAATTAATAAATAATAAAGCAGGTGTTGGTAACTATTACAGTTGCAGAAAAGCAAACTTTAGTAATTGTCTAATTAGTGGTTTTGAAGGAGGAGACGTGTTGAGTTGTAATTACACACCTGCAGTAACTTTTGATAATTGTGTTATAAATGGTATAAATCAAAGAGAGTGTTTATTTCAAATAGATTCTATTTTATCGGTTACGAATTGCAATATATCAGGTATATCCAAGACAATAAATAATCCAGGAAGGGCTATGATATTTAGTATTTGGAACGGGCAGTCATTGTTTGCTGCAAATAATATAATTGATAATATATCTACTTCTGGGAATTTAGTAGATAATGCGGGTGATATGTTTATAGGTAATTGTGAATTTAAAAATTTAACAATTACCAATTTGAAAAGCGTATTCAACAACAGTGGTAAATTATGGGTATATAATTCCAATATCAATTCTAATTATAACATTCCATTTTTAAATGATACATCCTATTATGGGAAGATAAACATTGATTTTAGATTAATAAATAGTATTGTTTATACCCAGCAAGATACTGTTATTAAAAATATGATTATGAACGGGAATACTCCATTTAGCATTTCAAATAATATTAGCAATAAAAAAATAAGTGGAATGAATTCTGTGAGTGAATGTAATATAGCATATACAGATTTGTATGATGATGCGTACTCTATTATTTATAACAAAGGCTTGACGCCAACGGATGCCATTCAATATCCCTTAGTGGACTTATATGGGAAACCAAGAATTGTTGGAAGTTTTGTTGATATAGGAATTAAAGAATATCAAGTAACGACTGCTGTGCTATCAAAAGATAAGGACCTTAGTTTACGTATTTATCCTAATCCTACAAAACAGTTTATTCATTTTACATCTATAGGTGTGGGTACTTTGTCTATTACAGATTACAATGGAAAGGTTTGTTTTGTAAGTGATGTTACAGCAGGTGAAAATGTATTAGATATAAGTACATTGTCTGCAAGTATATATTTTGTTGGTGTAGTGGTAAATGATATAACAACAGTAAATAAATTAGTTGTTGTGAAATAATAATGAATATTTTGATACGCCTGTTTGATTATTTTTTTTAATCAAACAGGCTTTTTGTTTTTTATACTTGTTTAGGTAACAGTATGTTTACTGTAATAATATTTATTCCAACGTATTTTATTTTATTGTTTTATTCCTATGAAATTTTATTTATCACATCTATTAATATTTGTTTCCATAACATCTGTTTTTGCTCAAAAAAATACAAAAACGGCGCAATGGGAAATGTTGAAATTGTCGGTGCCAAATGTTCGATTTGTACCCCGAGAGCTATTTAAAGTGAATGACACTACCATTTATCTAGGAAGTAAATATTATTTATTTAAACTAAATGCAGATAGTTTACAAGTAAATTTTCAATCCGATGTAGATGAAAATGTGATTCGTTCGGTAGTCGATTTTAATGATTCAACATATATTTCTGTCTATGAAAATTCTATTTTTGTTCGTAAGGGTCAAAATGCATGGAGCGATATGCTTTCACATGAAAAGAGCAAGGTCTATTTTGGTTGGGAAATGATTGAATATAATTCTGAACTTGTTTCATCTGCTTGGCCACGATGGATTTCTACATATAATTTTAAAAATAAAATATGGACATCTTCTACTACATTGGATAAACAAGGAGCGGGTTATATTTCAGACTTTGAAAAAACAAAGACAGATTTGTATGTTTCTATGTATGGAGGCGGTGTGTTTAAAAAAGATCGGCATTCAGATAATTGGATAGATTGCAATAAGAATCTACCAAAGAATTTAAATATTAGAGCAATTCTTTCAATAGAAAATAAAAGAATGTACGCTACAACAGAAGATGGGATTTATTATTCCAAGATGAATGTTATAAAATGGAAGCCTTGTAAACAGACGACAGGGGATGGCATTAAATTTGTAGATATTCGACGTGTTGGAAATTATATATTTGTGACGGGTACTAATGGAGAATTAATGATTGGTTCAAAGAATGGTAAGAAGTGGCAAAATGTAAAAATAGTTGGCAGTGAAGATTATGTATTATATAGTGTAGACGAGCTGAATGGTTGGTTATATATAAGTGCAGATGGACAAGGGAAGAAGCCTTCTGGTGTTTTTAGAATCTCTTTGTATGATTTAAATTTTAAATTAAAAAAAGGAATGGTTGTGTGTTATCAGTAGGGCAAAAGCCTCTTCTTAATAAATGCAAAGTATACATTTATTAAGAAGAGGCTTTGCGGATTTTTATAGCAATAATCTCATCAAACAATAAGCCCATCCATCATTTCAATAATGCGATCTGTTTTATTTGCAAAATCCTGGTCGTGGGTTACAATGAGTAAGGTTTGTTTTTGATCTTTGGTTAATTCTCTAAAAATATCAAATACCATATTGCTGTTTTGTTTATCTAAATTTCCAGTGGGTTCATCACCCATAATAATTAATGGGTCATTTATAAGTGCACGTGCAATAGCAACCCGTTGTTTTTGTCCACCGCTTAATTGATTAGGCATTTTTAACATATGATCTTTCATACCCAAAGTGTTTAAATGTTCCGCGGCTTTGTGCTCAACCTCCTCAGCAGAAAGTTTACCAAGTTTCAAACCCGGTATCATTACATTTTTTAAGATTGAAAATTCATTTAGTAAATAATGAAATTGAAAAACAAATCCAATGTGTTCGTTACGGACGCGCGCTAATTGAATGTCATTTTTCCCTGTCAATAAATTGCCATCTAGATACAATTGGCCTTGATACTCTGTATCCATCGTGGATAGGATGTAAAGTAAGGTAGATTTTCCGCAACCCGATTTACCCATTACAGAAACAAACTCTCCATGTCGAACTTTAAAACTTAAATCCTTGAGGATTTCTATTTTAATTGGATCGTTAAATTCTTTACGAATATTTCGGGCATCTAAAATAAATTCTGACATAATTTATTTTCCTCTAATGATTTCAACGGGATCAATACTACTCGCTTTTCGTGCAGGTAATAATCCAGCTATGTAAGTTGTAGCAATCGCAAAGATAAAGCCTATCATATAGTAAATAGGATTGTAATAGATCGGATAGGTTTTAATGGTTGGTAAGGATGCTGTTTCAAAAGGTATTTGATCAATGATGGAACTTAAGATGTAACCAAATAATAACCCGAATATACCACCCGCAATTCCGATAATTAAAGAAAGGAAAATGAAAATATATTTAACATCTCTACCAGAGAATCCTGTTGCTTTCATAATCGCAATGGAATCCATCTTTTCATAGATCATCATATTTAAGATATTATAAATGCCAAATCCAGCAACGATCAATAATGTAATCCCAACTGTGTAAGAGATGATGCTGCGTATAGAACTCCCTGTTTCAAATTGTGCATTGGCAGTTTGTATGTCTATGGCATCAAGTTCAAATTGTTTCGAATACTCTTTAGCTAGCGCAGGAGCTTGACTTAAATCCTTCAATTTAATATTGATATCTGTAATATAATTATTAGATTCTCCCATCATTTTTTGCGCCGTTTGTATCGACGTATAACTTTGCGCGTTATCTATTTCAAGCAATCCAAATTGTATTAATCCAACAACCTTTAAGGCTGTGATATTACCTTGGGCAGTTGTTACATACATAACGTCGCCAATATCAACCAATAGCTTTTCTGCAACACCTTTGCCTAAAATGATGCTGTTATTGACGATGCCCAAATCTGCAGGGTGTCCTTTGATTATATAATCATTTAAAAAAAACAATTTTTGTTCTGCATCGATATCAATTCCATTAATCAATCCAGGAAAATCTACTTTACCCGAAGAATAGAAAACAGGCGTACTTATTTTAGGGGCAATGCCCAGTACTCTGGAGTCTTGCTTTAAAGCATGCATGACCGATTCGCTATTATAAACTTCTTTTCCTTTATCTTTTGGTTTGATGGATGAGATAAAATTTATAGATTTTTTATATATTTTGGATTGATTGATCGGTTGATTGGTAGATGGTTTTATTTCGTTGTACAAACGAATGTGTGCCGTGCGATTTATTACTAAGCCATCCAACATTTGGTTTAAACCATTCATAAAACTTATAAGTGTTATGAACATAGTAATTCCAAACATGACGCCAACGCCTGCTATTACAGACTGTTTTAATCTAGCGCGTAATAATCCTATGGAAATCTCTAGCAGTAGTTTGTAGTTCATTTGCTTTTTGGTTTGATCAATACATCTTTAACCGTTAAGCCTTCCAAAACTTCAACCTGTGTGTAGTTGCGTAATCCTATTTTAATATGTTTATTTTTATTGTCCTCTAGTATCACCGTTGAGTCGTTTAATAAATATTCAAAAAGAATTAACAATGCATTTTTTTTGTTTTGATTATGATATTCGTTTCAACACTTAGGTTGGGATACAGTAGGGGAGGTTCATTTATAAAGTTTGCGATTACTTTAAAGGTGCGTGACTTCTCATTCATAATTGGATAAATACGCATAATTGACCCTTGAAATACTTCGCCTTTGTAACTATCCATTGT